>CAIWCQ010000373.1 GCA_903911165.1 uncultured Actinomycetes bacterium
ACGAATCCGAACTCTTGCCACCCTTTGCCACCGTGTTCAGCCCCCCTGGCCGCCGTGCCTGAAACCATCCCAGTGAGACAGATGCTATTCCTGGCCCCCGACACTGCAAATCCGCATCAACACACCTTTGGATTGGTGCTCGTCTCGCGGGCCCGCATCGGCATGCCGTCGATCACGGCATAGATCGCCTGAAGATCCGGGACGTCGGCGATGCGCAGTTTCTCGCCGCCGTCTTTGCCGATCAACACGACGCTGAAGCTGTCCGCGCCAATCCCAAACTCTGACCTCAACCGTCGTGCCTGGTTGGTGTCGACAACGTGGCCATCGAGGGTGCTGGTGCCTTCGGTGACTATTCGGCCAAGCACCACGTCGCGATCCACGAAGTCACACCGACTGGCCTCTATTCGGCGCATCGTTTCGACGAGCCGTGGATCACTTTCCGCGGGTGCGAACAGCAGCAGTGGGCGGCGATCCCACAGATAGTCACTAAGTTCGGCGGCCATGGCCTGAGCCGGCCCGAGCGCAGCAGCACTGGTCACCAGAAAGATCACTGTGAATGTGCTTCGGATGAATTGTCGGAGAAGGATCATGCGGGCCCCGGACTGTCTAGGCCGGACGGAAAATGAGAGCGACACCGTTCATGCAGTAACGCAGGCCGGTCGGGTTGGGGCCATCGTCGAAGACGTGGCCTAGGTGACTGCCGCACTGGCGGCACAGGACCTCGGTGCGCGACATGCCCAGCGAACCGTCGTCGCGCTCGACGACGGCGTTGTCGAGGGCTTGGTAGAAGCTGGGCCAGCCAGTGCCACTGTCGAATTTGGTTGTCGATGAGAAAAGGTCCAGCGCACAACCCGCACAGCCGTAAACACCGGCACGATGCTCGTCGTTGAGTGGGCTGCTGAAGGGTGTCTCGGTGCCCGCGGCACGCAGGACGTCGTATTGGGCCGGGTTCAGTCGTTGTCGCCACTGCGCATCGGTATAGGTGACCGCAAAGGTTTCGGTCGAGGCGTTCGGCGGCGGGTTTGCTCCAGCGAGGCTCCCAAGTGAGCTGCACCCGACGGTCACACCGAACAGGGCTGTGCCGAGCAGCATGTGTCGTCGGGTCAATGCCGACTGTGGCTGCTGCGGTCTCCGGGCGGACATGGTTCAACCGTACTGTCTGGCCTGGACGACCAACGGCGACAACCGGCCTTACCGATCAGTGACGACTGCGCCCCAATGCTCTGGTGCGTTGCCACTACTCGTGTTCGGCGTGATCGGAATAGGGTTCCAGAAGTTTGGACCAGGATTTGTCCAACTGCCGGTACTCATCCGCGCAGCCGCCAGCCCTGTCCTGCGGCAGCAACCCGTCGGTGACAAGGTCGGCATGCTCAACGGTGTCATGACCGTAAAACCAGCACAGGACGTTGTACATTCGCGTCCTGTTGACTGAGTGCTTGGCGGCGAAGTCAGCCTCGACGAGAACGTCCTGACCAGCGGCGTACTGCTCGAACATGCGGGCATAATCCCTGACCGCCCCCTCCGCTGCGGGGTTGACGACGCCATTTTCGTCCGGCTCGAGCAGCAGGAATACAACGAGCTGATCCGAGGCGTCCTCTTCGCGCCCGGTGATCGGCAGATCGTAGACATCAATCAAAGCGTGGGCGAATTCATGGTAGAAAGTCGCGATCTCAGCGTTAATCGCCGCGGGGATGGGGTCAGGGTCGCCGGCCCTCTGGAATGAGCGCAAGCTCAGATCGGCATCCTCGTAGCAGATCGTGATCTTCTTCTCCGCGAAGTTCCAGAACGCGTTCGCCTCACCACACTGTGCTCCGACCAGCGCGATGTCGTACGGGATGGCCATGGTGTCGTTGATTCTCTCGGCCACCCGCTCCAGCAGCTGCGAGCGCGACATCAACGCGCTGCCCACCAATGCAGGGCCGGTCCTGGCCTTCTCGTAGGTCGCGGTCATCTTCGGGTCATGGGAACCCGAGCCGCACCCCGAGAGCAGCAGTACTGCGACCATCGCGGCACCAGTGCGAAATGCCAACGCCAGCACCGAGAATAGGTTCAGTTGCCGGGGCCGGTGTTGATATCGCCCGAGAGGGCGGTCAGTGCCTTCACCGAGCTAAATCCCAGAAACAGCACTAGTTGTCGCCCGTCCCCGGGCGCTTCACATTGGTTTTTGAATCCACCTGACTCGTAGTCGGACCCCCGGTCGGCGACGGGGACTCCTTGGTCGCGGCGCAGCCGGCGGTCAGTCCCGAGCCGACAATCGCGAGTCCCACCGCGTACAACACAATCCGCCTAGCCCGACCCGAGTTCGCCATGGGTCGAAGAGTACTCCCGGTCGGCGCTAGAACGGGCTGCAACAGTTCGTGTGGTCATAGGTCTCAAATTCGCCGGGCAAAAGCCATGACCCGCCCTACGCGGCCGCTGACCGCGAGCGCCTCGGGGCGGGGTTGGCGGCGCGTTTGAGGAAGTCGTTCGGAAGTGAGAGCCGGATGATCTTCTTCCACGCCGAGCCGACCTGCTTGGGCAGCGAGCCGGACGTGTAGGTCAGTCCGTACCGCTCAAAGAGCGCTTCGACTTTCGGGGCGATCTCCTGATACCGGTTGCTGGGCAGGTCCGGGAACAGGTGATGCTCAATCTGAAACGACAGGTTCCCGGTCATGAAGTGCAGGGCGGGGCTGCCGGAGATATTGGCCGAACCCAGCATCTGGCGCAGGTACCACTCGCCACGGGTCTCGCCCTCGATGGAGGTTTTCGCGAAGGTCTGGACGCCTTCGGGAAAGTGCCCGCACATGATCACCGAGTGCGTCCAGAGATTGCGGACGAGGTTGGCGGTGAGATTCGCCGTCAGGGTGGTCAGCGCCGAGGGCCCGGACAGCAGCGGATGCAGCACGTAGTCGCGGGTGGCGTGGCGGCCGATTTTGGCCAGCACCTTCTTGCCGCGGGCACGGAAGTCGGCCTTGTCGACGCGACCCTTGAGGAACTTGCCGATCTCGAGGTCGTAGGCCGCGATCCCGTACTGGAAGAAACAGGCGTTGATGGCGTTAGACAGCGGCTGGACTAGATACAGCGGTTTCCAGCGTTGGTCCTCGTCCACGCGCATGATGCCGTAGCCGAGGTCGTTGTCCTTGCCGATGACGTTGGTGTAGTTGTGGTGTACCTGGTTGTGGGAGTGCTTCCACATGTCCGCCGGTGAGGCGTTATCCCACTCCCAACTGGTGGAGTGGATCTTGGGATCGCGCATCCAGTCCCACTGGCCGTGCATGACGTTGTGGCCGATCTCCATGTTCTCGATGATCTTCGAGATCGACAAACCCACGGTGCCGGCCAGCCACGCGGGAGGGAACAGGGAGAACAACAGGATCCCGCGGCTGCTGAGTTCGAGTTTGCGTTGGGCGTCAATGACTTTGCGAATGTAGGCGGCATCGTGCTCGCCGCGGCTGGCGATGACCTCGGCGCGGATCGCGTCGAGTTCGGCGCCGAGATTCTCGATATCGGCGGCGGACAGGTGAACGGTCGGATCTAGAATGTCCGTGGACGTGCATTCCATGGTTGTCATGGGGGAGTTTCCTTCTTGGTCGATGCGGTTCAGAGTTCGATCTCGCAGGCGCCGGCGGCGGCGGAGATGCAGGTTTGGATGACGACGCCATCGCCCGGGGCGGCGGTGGTGATATCGCCGCTGCGCAGATCACGGACTGCGCCCTGGCGCAGGGGCGCTACGCAGCCGAAGCAGATACCCATCCGGCAGCCTGAGGGCATCAGCACGCCAGCCGACTCGCCGGCGTCGAGCAGGCTCTGCCCACCGGTGACGTCGATGGTGGACTGGGTTTTGGAGAAGGTGACTGTTCCACCGTCGCCGGTGGCGATGGTGGCGAAGCGGAAACGCTCGGTACGCAGGCTCGCGGTGATTTCGGCTGCTGCCCAACGATTTTCGATGTCATCGAGCAGGGCGGTCGGGCCACACGCCCAGGTAAGGCGGTCGGTGAAATCGTCTACCAGGTCTTCGATCCTGGCGATGTTGAGACGGCCGGCGGTGCGGGTGTGTATCTCCACCAGCCGGATCTGGCCGCGCGCGGCAAGTGCCCGCAATTCTTCGCCAAAGATGACGTCGGCCGCGGTGGGTGCGCAGTGCACCACCACGACGTCGCGGTGACGGCTCGCCGCCATGTTGCGCAGCATCCCCATCACCGGGGTGATGCCGCTGCCGGCGGTGACGAACAGGAGCTTGGCCGTCGCCGGTGCGTTCAGCGTGAAATCTCCGGCCGCCTGATCGAGATGCACCACTGTTCCGATCGGTGTGCGGCGGACCAGGTGATTGCTCACGATGCCGTCGCCGATGGCCTTGACGGTGATGCCGATGCAGCCGTCAGGGCGGGTGATCGCCGAGGTGAGTGAGTAGGTGCGCCACTGGCGCACACCGTCCACGTCGACGCCGATGCGCGCGTATTGGCCGGGGATGTGAGTCCGCCACCCTCGGCCCGGCTTGATGACCAGGGTCGCGGCGTCGGCGGTTTCCGGGTGGATGGCTATGACCCGGCCGCGCAGGGTGGCCCCGGCACGCAGTGGATCGATGACGTCGAGGTAATCGGCCGGCACCAGGGGCGTAGTCACCCGTTCGGCGAGTCGCAACAACCGCCCACGGAGGCCACCAGCGAGGGTGGGGCGGGGCGCTGTGGTGGTCACGATTACTACCTTCCCTCGTTTTTGGGGTAATTTCTTGACATAATGGGGTGATAGAACAAGCTGTTTTTGTACGGAAAGATTAAAATGCTCGATTCAGCTGCAGAGTTCACTGGGCTAGCACTCGATCCGGAAACCATCGCCGCCCTGGAATCCGTGCTGCCTCGCATGGCCGAACGCGCGGTGGCCGCGATCACCGCGGAGGTTCCCGCCTACACCGACGCGTTCAGTGGGCGAATGGGCCACAACATCGAAAACGCCGTGCAGACTGCCCTCGGGGCGTTTCTGCGCCTAGCGACCCGCGCCCAGGACTCCGACCCGGGGCCACCGCTATCACCCGCACTGGAAGGTGCCTACGAACTCGGCCGCGGGGAGGCTCGCAACGGCCGGTCCATCGATGCCCTGCTATCGGCGTACCGGGTCGGCGCGCGGGAGGCGTGGCGGGGGTTGTCGCAGACCGCGGTCGGCGCGGGGGTGTCGGCGGCCACGATCGCGCGGTTCGCCGCGCTGGTGTTCGCCTTCATCGATCAGCTGTCGGCCTCCAGTGCCTCCGGCCACACCGATGAACAGGCCACCGCCGGCCGGGCACGGCAGCGGTATCTCGACCAGCTCACCGGGCAGATACTGGCGGGGGAGTCGCCGGAGGTGTTACGGGCCAGTGCGGAACGCGCGAACTGGAAGATTCCCCGGACACTGACAGCGGTGTTGCTGCCCATTGACCAAACCCGTGGATTAGCAGCGCAATTGAATCCGGGAACGCTACAGATTGCCGACGGGCTGCCGGAGTTGGATCCTTCCGAATCTTGGGCGGTGGTTCTGGTTCCCGATGTTGATGGCCGGTATCGAAGGGCGCTGTTAGCGGTGCTTGCCGACCGGCAGGCGATCGTCGGGCCAGCTCGTCCCTGGCTGGTGGCGCATGCCTCGTATCAGCGGGTGGTCCGGGCTCGCGCGTTGGCGACCGATTCCGTGCTGGATACCGACGAACATCTGGTCGAGATCATCTTGGGGGCGGATCCCGAGGCCGCGGAGGACCTGCGCCGCCGCGCGCTGGCCCCCCTGGCGGCTTTGCGGCCAAACTCCGCCGAGCGGCTCGCCGAGACGTTGCGCTCCTGGCTGCTGCATCAGGGCCAACGTGAGGCGGTCGCAGCCGACCTGTTCGTACACCCACAGACCGTTCGTTACCGAATGAATCAGCTCCGTGAACTCTACGGTGAGCGCCTCAACGATCCGCGGACGATTCTCGAACTCACGGTGGCGTTGGGCGCGGACGATGGCGTCATTGCTCAGCAGTCGTGAGCGTGCCATCATTCGCGTGCCGGACAGTCGAGGCCGGCCTCACCACGATCGCGGGCCCGTTATGAAATCAGTCATCGAATTCTCTACCGGCAATGTCGGCCGGCATGCGCTGCGGATGATCATCGAACGTCCCGATCTGCGCCTCGTCGGCCTTCATGCACACGGCGCGGACAAAATCGGACGCGACGCCGCCGACCTGTGCGGGCTGGGGGAGCCGACCGGAATAACGGCCACCGATGACGTCGATGCGCTCCTGGCACTGGACGCCGATTGTGTCGTCTACACCTCTCAGGCCGAGACGCGGCCGATGCAGGCTATCGAGGAGATTTCGAGGTTCCTGCGAGCGGGCACCAATGTCGTCGGAACCTCTATGGTGTGGCTGGTCTCGCCGCGCCACGCCGAATCGTGGCTGACCGAACCGCTGACCGCAGCCTGCCGCGACGGCGGCACCTCGCTCTACATCAACGGTGTTGATCCGGGATTCTCCGGAGACAGCCTGGTCTACACGGCGCTCACACTCGCGGGTCGCGCGACCGGCATCACGATCTCGGAGATCTGTGACTACGGCAGCTACGACGACGCCGAGTTCACCGGTGTGAGTTTCGGTTTCGGCACCACCGAAGACCATCAACCGATTCTGTTCGCCCCCGGGGTGATCACGTCGCTGTGGGGCGGGCAGGTGCGCTCCCTGGCTGACATGCTCGGGGTAACCCTCGATGAGGTTCGCGAGACGCACCAGAATTGGGTCACGCCGAAGCGGATTGAGTGCGCGATGATGACCGTCGATCCGGGCCGGGTGGCCGCCGTGCGGTTCGCCGTCGACGGGATGCGTGACGGCGAGGCAGTGATCACCGTGGACCATGTCAACCGGCTCACGACCGCGGCCGCCCCGGATTGGCCCTACCCGCCCGAGGGCCGGCCCGGGGTGCACCGGGTGGTGGTGCGCGGGGATCCCGGTATCGAGATCAACACTCATCTAGGCCTGGCCGGAGTCGACCACAATGAGGCCGGGGTCATCTCGACGGCCGCCCGCGCGATCAACGCGATCGACGCGGTCTGCGCCGCACCGCCCGGATTGCTGGCGGCCCAGGACCTACCGGCGGACTACGCCCGCTGCGCGATGGCCCTCAGACCGCGTTCAGATAGCGCGCGGTGACGACCCGCTGGATGACCGTCAGGACGGGCGCGCCCAGGCGACTCCACCACGTCGCGGGCCGGGAGAACGCCACCACCTCGCTGTAGACACCGTCGTCGGCCGGGTCATAGCGCACCCCGAACATCTCCTCGCCGGACACCGCGTGTCCCGGCAGGCTGCCGTAGGCGAAGCCCCGACGGTTCGGCTCAACGGTGACCTGCACCACCCGGCACGGCGCGACGAACGGCCCGAGCCGACCCAGCACGTCGCTGCCGACCTGGGCCACCTCGGTGGTGGCGGTGACCCGTAACCCGGCCCCACGCAACATGCCGTAACGCATCACTGCTGCGGCGGCCTGCTCGAAGCGGTCCCGGCCGGATCCGATCCGCCGCGATGCCCGAATGTGCCGGTAGTCGGCCGGCAGGTCACCGGCCGTCGCCCCGACCTCGGCATAGGTCAGCGACAGATCCCTCAGGTCAGCGAGTCGCATCCCCTTACTGTGCCGTCACACCCCACTAAGCCCGTCGCCGGGTGCCCTCCGCACCCCGTCGCCGGGTGCCTCCGCGGCGCGGCCCGTAATCTCGACGGCAATGGCCGGGATCAGAGACCACCTGTCGAAACGCCGCGACCGACTGCGCGAGCGGCCGCTGGCCGACTTCGCCTATCGGGTCGGCGTCGCCGTGGTGGGACTTACGGTGTTGCTGGTCGGTGTCGCGGCGATTCCCTATCCCGGGCCGGGTTGGGCGATCGTCTTCCTCGGCCTGGCGATCCTGGCCTCCGAGTTCTACTGGGCGCAACGCACGTTGAAGTTCACCCGGGACCGCTACAACACCGCCATGTGGTGGCTGCGCCGGCAGCCCTGGTGGGTCCAGGCGCTGGGCGCGGTGCTCACCGGGGCCGTGGTGGTCGGCACCCTGTGGCTGTTTGGGGCGATCGACTGGGCGGCCGGCCTGTTCGGCCTCCAACACCCGATGTTGCGCAGCCCGATCGGCTTGGGAGCCTGATCACCCACCTCGCTAGCATTAGCGCGAGCACCGCCGACCGCGTGACGGTCGACGAATCTTCCCAACGTGAAAAGAGACCGCTGATGAGCGCCCCCGCACATCCCGCCTCACCCGACCTTCTGCGGGTTGCGGCCGGGACCACCGCGGGGGCCGCCGTGCGCGACGCGGGTCTGCCGGGCCGTGGCGAGCCCACCGCGATCGTGGTGGTCCGTGACGCCGACGGCACGCTGCGCGATCTGAGTTGGGCGCCGGATGCCGACACCGAGGTCACCCCGGTGCCCGCTGACAGCGACGAGGGCCGCAGCGTGATCCGGCACTCGGCAGCCCACGTGCTGGCCCAGGCCGTGCAGGAGTTTTTTCCGGCGGCCAAGCTGGGCATCGGCCCGCCGATCACCGACGGCTTCTACTACGACTTCGACGTGCCGGAGGCGTTCACGCCGGAGGACCTCGAGAAGCTCGAGAAGCGGATGAAGGCCATCATCAAGGACGGTCAGCTGTTCTCCCGGCGGGTGTATGAGTCCACCGACGCCGCCCGCGCCGAGCTGGCCGATGAGCCCTACAAGCTCGAACTGATCGATGACAAATCCGGGGATCCGGACGTGATGGAGGTCGGCCCCCCCGGTTCCAACGACGAGCTGACCGCCTACGACCACCTCAATCCGCGCACCCGCGAACGCATTTGGGGCGATCTGTGCCGCGGCCCGCACGCCCCGACCACCAAATACATTCCGGCGTTCAAGCTC
>CAIWCQ010000374.1 GCA_903911165.1 uncultured Actinomycetes bacterium
CCGGCAGGAGCTTGTGGGCCCGCCTGCATCGCGCGCATTGCGGCGACCTGCGGTGCATTCTGCTGCTGCTGCGACAAAAGCCGCTGCATTGTACTGGTTTGAACCCCGGGGGGAACGGAGCCGGGCGGGACGTGCTTGGCGAGCGAGTTTAACGCCTTGAGCACGGCCTGACCCGGCTCAGACCCAACCCCTAAAAGGGGAACGGTCTCTTCCATTAGCCGGACGACCACCGCCAACCGTGAAAGTCCCGCAGCTTCCTGGCCCCGATTGGGGACAGGCTGGCTTACCGGGGCGGAGCCAAAAGGCGGCTGACCCGGTGCCCCACCACCAACACCCGGAGGTGTCGGCGGTGCGCCTGCACCACCCGGAGGCGGCGCAGCTGGATTCATAGCGGGGGGTGGCATGTCCGGCATTGGATTACTTGCGACCCTTGCGGTGAGACTTGCGAGCCATGACTGCCTCCTGAGTTTGAGTTGAACGCCCGAGGGGGCTCCTCTCCCAACAACCGCCACCCGGCGTCCGTGAAGACGAAGGAAGGCAACTGCCTCGGGTATTTACACGTTTACGAAAGCCGACGTTGACCGCGAAACAAGCGTGATGTAACGTCCGTATCACCCGGTAATTTAAGGATCGACAGTGTCGGATTGGATGACCACGAAGCAGGTAGCGCCGATCTGCGGGGTGTCTCGTCTGTGGCTTTTCAGGCACCGGAACGACGGCGTGGGGCCGCCTTACCACCGCCGGGGTCGTAAGGTCCTCTATCGACGCGATGAAATTGAGGCCTGGCTTAACGCCCAACGTGTAGGGGCGGCGCGGTAGGAACTGGTTGCGGGGGCAGGATTCGAACCCGCGACCTTCTGGTTATGAGCCAGATGAGCTACCGGCCCGCTGATTAAGAGTCAGCCGCTCTACCACTGAGCTACGCGTTCTTACTTCTTTCCGTGCCCTTTGGTCAAGATCTCGGGGTGCTCTTGAATCATTTTGGCCTTCGCATCCTGCATCTGCTTGTAGCGCTGCTTCAGCAGGTCTTTCTGCGGGAACGGCAGCAATTCGATCGCGCTGTCGCCGCCCAGGAACCCAGCCTTGAGGCCGAACCCGATCAGGTCCTTGTGGTCTTCGGCGAAGATCGGGCTGGTGGAGTGGCTGTCAACGGTCACACGGCGGTCTTCCGGCAGGTCGTACAGCAGGAACTGCGACACGGGACCCGTGGTCGGGTCGGTCGAGTACATCTTGCCGTCCTTCTGCTGGAGCAGGCTCAGGGTCTTGTCCGCGGCGGCGGCGCACTGCCGTTCGAGAAGCAGCGCGCGGTCCCGCATGCGAGGCGATGCCATCCGCGTGAGCGTCTCGGCATGCACACCCGCGCGAACGCCGGCTTCTCCCTGGCCGGACATGATGTTGTTGAACCCGGCGACCTCTTCCATCGACTTGTGGATAAGTTCGATGAACTGGAACATCTGTCCAGGCATCTGCGGCGTGAGGTCGGTCACGCTGCCGCCGGCGCCCAAGTCCACAAACCCGGCGGTTCGGAACTCGGCGTACTTCTCGTCGTTGATGCCTTCGCCACCGCTGAACGCCAGCAGCTTGTCCACCTGAAGGCCCATCATGCGCTTCGCGTCGTCGTAGAGGGTCGACAGCAAGGCCTGAGGCTCTGCCAGGTCGATGATCTCCGACTTGCCCCAAACCAGTCCAGGCACACGGTTCGCCTGGATGAGTGAGAACGGCTGGGTTTCGGGGGCGAAGAAGTTCTCCCGCTTGAAGTACGGGCTGACGATGATGTCCGGCTCGATCAGCAGAACCGTGGTGTAATCCTGGCGGTCGTCGTCCTTGATGTACAGCTCGTGGAACTGCACGAGGTCGATCATGAGTTCCGGCGGCACGACGCCGTTGGGCACGTCGCCGGACAACTGGACCACACCGCCGGGCTGCTGGCGCTGCGTTTCAAGGTCGGTGTTCAGGATCGAGGTCGACAGCACGTTGTGGAAGAAGCTGTTGTCGACGGTGTCGGCGCTCTCCCGGTTCGAATGGGACTTGATGCGTCGGTACATACTCTCGGCGTCGGGCAGGTGGCTGATGCGCCGCCAGACTTCTTCGAGGGTCATCAGGCCGCTTTCGCACACCGCCTCTTGGTCGTCGAGGTTGTTCATGTCTTCGCGGTACACGCCGAACTGCCAGGGCATGACCAGCTTGGCTTCGAGCCCGGCGTTGCCCCACATCTGCTTCAGGATCGCCGCACCGTAGCGCAGCGAGATGTCCACGCCCTCGGCGAACATCACGTCGATGTCCTTGCGTTCCCATTCCCGCGTCAGGACGCGAGCCGTGATCTCGCCCTGCGCCAGGACAGACCGGTCGTAGTGGCTTTCGAAGTCCAGCACGAAGCGCAGATCCACCGGGCTGAAAAGGTGAGATGCCGAGCGGTCGATGTGCGCG
>CAIWCQ010000375.1 GCA_903911165.1 uncultured Actinomycetes bacterium
CTTTCCGATACTGCTGCCTTTCCGATACTGCTGCCTTTCCGATACTGCTGCCTTTCCGATACTGCTGCCTTTCCGATACTGCTGCCTTTCCGATACTTACGTGTGACCGTCGGCCACCGCTGTGGCGCCCGTGACCGTGTGACGATAAGTGTCATGAAACGTCGACCCGGCTCGACGGCGCTCATCTGCGCCGTGCTCACGGTCGGCATCACCGCCGGGCCTGCCACCGCCACCCCCGGCAGCGACCAGACGGCGTCGGCGCAGCCGGTGTGGGCCGGCTGTGAGCGGTTCATCACCGACACGTACCTGCCCACGGCCGAGTGCACGAGCGTCCCGGTTCCGATCGACGCCGCCGATCCCGCCGGGGCCCAGGCGCAGTTAGCCGTCATCAGAATTCCGGCAACCGGCCGTCGCATCGGAGCGCTGCTGATGAATCCCGGTGGACCCGGTGCGTCGGCGGTCGACCTGGTCGTCAATATCGCTGATGCGCTCTCCGATAGCCCGATCACCGAGCACTTCGATCTGGTCGGATTCGATCCGCGCGGCGTCGGGTACTCCACGCCGGAACTTCGGTGTCGCACCGATGCTGAGGTCGACGCATGGCGGCGCGAGCCGATGGTCGACTTCAGCCAGGCCGGCGTCGCGGCGATCGAAGGACTCAATCGGAGGCTGGCGCAGCAGTGCCTGGACCGAATGGGTGCGGCGTTCCTCGCCGGGGTCGGAACCGCCTCTGCCGCAGCGGATATGGATCTGGTCCGCCAGGCGCTCGGTGAGGATCAGATCAACTATCTCGGCTTCAGCTACGGCACCGAGTTGGGCACGGCCTATCTGCAGCGGTTCCCCAATCGGGTTCGGGCCATGGTTCTCGATGGCGCCATCGACCCCAACCAGAACGCAATCGACTCGCTGGTGGAGCAGATGGCGGGTTTTCAGTTGGCGTTCAACGACTTTGCGGCCGACTGCGCCGAGTCGCCGGACTGCCCGTTGGGCACCGACCCGGCCCAGTTCGTCAGCCGCTACCACCAACTCGTCAACCCGTTGGCCACAACACCCGCCGCCACTTCCGACCCGCGCGGCCTGAGTTACGCCGATGCCCTGACCGGAACCTTCAACGCCCTCTACACCCCGCAGTACTGGAAGTACCTGACCCGCGGACTGCTGGCTCTGCAACGCGGCACCAAGGCCGATGCCCTGCTCCTGCTTGCCGACGACTATCAGGGACGCGACGACGACGGCCACTACAGCAATGCCCAGGACGCGTTCAATGGGATCCGTTGCGTGGACTCCCCGACCCCGAGTGATCCTGCGGCCTGGGCCGATGCCGACCAGCGCATCCGGGCGCGCGCCCCGTTCTCCTCCTACGGCGAGTTCACCGGCTTCGCCCCCCGCGACCTGTGCGCCTTCTGGCCGGTTCCACCCACCTCGATACCGCGGGCGGCGTCGCCTGCATCGCCCGGCAGCGTCGTCGTGGTGTCCACCACCCACGATCCGGCGACGCCCTATCAGGCCGGGGTGGACCTGGCCCGCCAGCTTCGGGCGCCGTTGATCACTTACGACGGCACCCAGCACACTGTGGTCTTCGATGGTGAAGCCTGCGTCGACGACGCGGTCATCCGGTACTTCGTTGAAGCTGCGGTGCCGGGGAATCTGACCTGCTAGCGTCGTAAAGCGAACGACCGCGTGTGATCCGGTGTTGTTGCGGATTGCTGGGTTACTTGCTCGGGGGGCCATGAGCGAAGATGTGCGGAGCGACGATCTGCTCGACCAGTCCACCCCGATCGCGGATCGGGACGCGACCGGCCGCAGGATGCTTCGCGAACTCAGTACGGGCTCCCTTGCTGGGCTGAAGGCACTCCACCGCGGAACCGTGGCCGAAGCGTCGTTGCGACGGGGGTTCAGTGGCCTGTTCCCGGGCACCAGTCCCGGCCGGATCGTCACCGGACGCGTGGTCTACAAACTGGGCGCTAGGGCCAGCGAGCTCGGAATGAGCGAGGACGGGATCCTCGGCATCACCGACAACGGAGAACTGGTCCGGATGAGTCGTTGGTTGGGGGTCGAGGGCCAGCGCCCGATTGATCCGCGCAGTCAGAGCCGTCGGTTCCGGGACCGACTCGCGCGCAAGGCCAAGTCGCTCGGCTGCGAAGGGCTGATGTCGGTGACGGCAGTCGAGGCGCACGGTGAACCACAGCGCGAGACGCGTTTCAACCGGGAGTATAGGAACGTTTTCTATCTTGATGACACCGGGAAACTCGCGTTCGGCCATCCCGGTTCGGTGATCGGAGCCGAGGAGTGGTTCAACAAAGCCCTGCTGACGTAACACGGAGTTAACAGCCGCTGCCTAGGCTCAGATGATGGACCGCCAGAAGGAATTCGTCCTGCGCACCCTGGAAGAACGGGACATCCGCTTCGTCCGGTTGTGGTTCACCGACGTGCTGGGCTACCTGAAGTCGGTGGCGATCGCCCCGGCCGAACTCGAAGGTGCCTTCGAGGAGGGCATCGGGTTCGACGGATCCTCGATCGAGGGGTTCGCCCGGGTCTTCGAGTCCGACACTGTCGCGCGACCCGATCCCTCCACATTCCAGGTGCTGCCGTGGACGACGAGCGCGGGCCAGCACCACTCCGCGCGGATGTTCTGCGACATCACCATGCCGGACGGATCGCCGTCCTGGGCAGACAGCCGCCACGTGCTTCGACGCCAATTAGCCAAAGCCGGGGACCTCGGATTCTCCTGCTACGTGCACCCGGAAATCGAGTTCTTCCTGCTCAAGGCCGGCCCCTACGACGGCAGCGTGCCGGTGCCCGCCGACAACGGCGGCTACTTCGATCAAGCCGTGCACGACTCGGCGCCCAACTTCCGCCGCCACGCCATCGACGCCCTCGAGCAGATGGGTATCTCGGTGGAGTTCAGCCACCACGAGGGCGCTCCCGGCCAGCAGGAGATCGATCTGCGCTACGCCGACGCGCTATCTATGGCCGACAACGTGATGACGTTCCGCTACCTGGTCAAGGAGGTCGCACTGGCCGAAGGCGTGCGCGCCTCCTTCATGCCCAAGCCGTTCACCGAATACGCGGGTTCGGCCATGCACACCCACATGAGCCTGTTCGAGGGTGAGACCAACGCCTTCCACGGTCCGGATGACCCGCTGCAACTCTCCGACGTCGCCAAGTCTTTCATCGCCGGAATCCTCGAGCATGCCAGCGAGATCAGTGCCGTCACCAACCAGTGGGTCAACTCCTACAAGCGACTCGTGCACGGCGGCGAGGCGCCGACCGCGGCGTCCTGGGGAGCGGCCAACCGCTCCGCACTGGTCCGGGTCCCGATGTACACCCCGCGCAAATCCGCATCTCGCCGCATTGAGGTGCGCAGCCCGGACTCGGCGTGCAACCCGTACCTGGCCTTCTCGGTCCTGTTGGCCGCCGGCCTGCGCGGTATCGAGAAGAATTATCAGCTCGGCCCGCAAGCCGAGGACAACGTCTGGACGCTGACGCCCGAGGAGCGGCGCGCGATGGGCTACCGGGAACTGCCGTCGAGTCTGGGCGTTGCGCTGGGGGAGATGGAGCGATCTGAACTTGTCGCCGAGGCACTCGGAGAGCACGTTTTCGACTACTTCCTGCGCAACAAGCGCGCGGAGTGGGAGGAGTACCGCAGCAACGTGACGCCGTTCGAACTCAAGCAGTACCTGTCGCTGTAGCGGGCGCGGCCACACCCTGTCATCGGCTAAAACAACGGGAAGCTACCGTCATGGACGTGGCCAAACCCGCGACGCATCGTCCGCGCCTGCCGGGAGTCGGCCGCCTCGGACTGGTCGAGAAGAGCGCTCCGAGGAACCTCACCGCACTGGGCTGGGATACCGACGCGCACGTGGAGTTGCTCTGGTCGCTTTCCCGGGCACCGAACGCCGACACGGCACTGCACGGCGTCGCGCGACTGGCTGAATCCCTCGGCGAGGAATGGCATCGGCTGGATGCCGCACTGCTCAAGGACCGCTCGCTGCGCGGCCGGTTATTTGCAGTGCTGGGTTCTTCGCTGGCGTTAGCTGATCACCTCGCCGCCAACCCGGCATCCTGGCATCTGCTCGAAGGCGCGCTGACGCTGCCCGGTCCCGAACAGTTACGCGCCATCTTCGACGAGGCAATCGCTGAATTCGGTTGCGCACCAGCCATTATCATGCCGAAACTTCGTGCGATCTATCGCGATCGGTTACTGATCCTGGCCGCCCTCGATCTGGCGCCGACCGTCGAGGACGAACCAGTGCTGCGATTCGCCAC
>CAIWCQ010000376.1 GCA_903911165.1 uncultured Actinomycetes bacterium
ACCGGCATCGTCTTCGGGCCGGTGGCGACGCAGGCGCTCGCCGACTGGGGCGCCGACGTCATCAAGGTCGAGCCGCCCGGCGCCCCGGATCCGCTGCGCACCTGGGGGCAGGCCGAACTGGACGGTCACCACTTCTTCTGGACCGTGCACGCCCGCAACAAGAAGGCGATCACACTCAACCTGCGCGAGGCCCGTGGTCGCGAACTTTTCCTAGACCTCGTCGAGCGCTCCGACATCATCGTGGAGAACTTCCGGCCCGGCACGCTGGAGAAGTGGAACCTCGGCTACGACGTTCTGCGCCAACGTAATCCCGGCATCATCCTGGTGCGGGTGTCGGGCTATGGCCAGACCGGTCCGGATTCCGGAAAGGCGGGCTATGCGTCGGTGGCCGAAGCGGCCAGCGGACTGCGGCACATGAACGGCTTCCCAGGCGGACCACCGCCGCGGATGGCGCTCTCCCTCGGCGACACGCTGGCCGGCATGTTCGCCGCCCAGGGTGCACTCGCCGCGCTGTACCGCCGCACCATCACCGGCGAGGGTCAGGTCGTCGACGTCGCGCTGATCGAGGCCTGCCTGGCCGTGCAGGAGTCCACCATCCCCGACTACGACGTCGGCGGCGTCGTTCGGGGACCGTCGGGCACCCGACTGGAGGGTCTCGCGCCGTCGAACATTTACCGGACCGCCGACGACAGTTGGGTAGTGATCGCCGCCAATCAGGACACCGTCTTCCGCCGGTTGTGCACGGCGATGGGCCAACCCGAACTTGCGACCGACGAGCGTTTCATCGATCACCTCGCGCGCGGGCGGAACCAGGATGAGATCGACGCCATCATCAGTGACTGGGCCCAGACGCGACAACCCGGTGACATCATCGACACCCTCAGCGCCGCGGGCGTGGTCGCCGGGCCGATCAATACCGTCGCCGAGGTCGTGCGTGACCCGCAGTTGCTCGCTCGCGGCATGCTGGTGGAGCACTACGACGAGCGTATCGAGCGCAATGTCCTGGGGCCCGGGATCATTCCGGTGCTATCGGCCACTCCGGGTGGGGTGCGCTCAGCCGGATCGGCGCGGCCTGGCCAGCACAACGCCGAGGTATACGGCCAACTGCTGGGCCTGGGCGCCGAGGAACTGAACCAGTTGATCGAACAAGGAGTGCTGTGAGCACACCCACGCACGTCACGATCCGTGAGGTCGCACTACGCGACGGACTGCAGATCGAGCCCCCGATTCCGCTGTCCGCCAAACTCGACATGCTCGCCGCCATCGCCGCGACCGGGGTGCGCGAGGTCGAGGCCACCGCATTCGTCTCACCGTCGAAAGTGCCCGCACTGGCCGATGCACCCGAGTTGGCTGCCGCCCTGAGCGACTATCCCGATATCGAGTTCTCCGCCCTGGTAGCCAGCGCGAACGGTGCACGGCGGGCCATCGCGGCCGGATTCCGATCGGTGGAGTACGTGGTATCCGCCGCCGACGGACACAGCCGCGCCAACGTCGGGCGCAGCAGTGCCGAGGCCGCCGAACAGATCGCCATTATCACCGCAATCGCCCATGACGCCGGCGTCAGTGTCGAGGTCATCATCTCCACAGCGTGGGATTGCCCGTTCGACGGACCGACGCCGCCGCAACGCGTCCTCGATATCGTCGATACCGCATGCGATTTCGGCGCCGATCGGATCGCCATCGCCGACACCATCGGCACCGCGACACCCGGACGGGTCACCGAACTCGTGAACCTGGTCCTCCCACATGTCGGCGAGCGGCCGCTGGGAGCGCACTTCCACAACACCCGCGGTGCGGGACTGGCCAGTGCCTGGGCCGCGGTACAGGCCGGTGTGGCGCGTCTGGATTCATCGATCGGCGGCTTGGGCGGCTGCCCGTTCGCGCCGGGCGCCAGCGGCAATATCGCCACCGAGGATCTGGTGTATCTGCTTCGCGACAGCGGGGTTGGCGTCGACATTGACCTTGATGCTGCGATCGAGGCGGCCCGGGTCGCCCGCACCGCGGTAGGCCACGACCTGCCCAGCGCACTGCTGCGTGCGGGCGACCGGATCCAGAGCTGACGTGACCGCCGTCGACATCGCCCGGCCGCTGAGCAGCAAGGGCCGTCAGACCCGCCAGTCGATAGAAGATGCCGGCCGAAAGCTGTTCGCCCAGCGCGGATTTCACGGCACCACGCTGGCCGATATCACCGCCGCGGCCGATAGGTCGCCGGCATCGTTCTACCGCTACTTCACCGACAAGGAGGACCTGCTGGCCGGGCTGGCCGAGTCGTTCCTGCGAGAGGTCGTCGAACTCCCAAAGATTCCGGACGATCACGACTTCTTCGTCTCCGCAGTGGGCCTCTATTGGGACATGTTCAAACCCAACATCGGCATCATGGTCGCCGTCGACCAACTCGCTGCAACCGAGTCACGGTTCGCCCTACTGCAGAGGCGGTTCCGCAAGTTTGGAACGGACATCGTCGGCGCCTCAGTGCGCCGAGCCAAGCAGCAGGGGTACGCCGCCGACTTGGACGCCGATCACATCGCGCTCGCGATCGCCCTGCTGTTCGAGCGCTTCACCAGCGTCAGCGTGTCCGAAGGCCTGTCTGATGAAGCAGCTATCACGACGTTGTCCACGATCTGGAAAAAGACCCTCTACGGCCGCCCCTAGGAGAACTGATGGATTTCACCCTGCCCGAGCACCTTCCGGCACTCTTGGCCGAGATGGACGCGTTCATCGACGCCGAGATCAAACCGCTCGAGCGCGAGAACATGCAGTACTTCGACCGGCGTCGCGAGTTCGCCCGGACGGACCTCGACAAAGGCGGCATCCCGAACCGGGACTGGGAGGATCTGCTCGACGAGATGCGCCGTCGCGCTGATGCGGCCGGTTGGCTGCGCTATGGGCTGCCGTCGAAGTTCGGCGGCCGCGATGGCAGCAACCTCGATATGGCGGTGATCCGGGAACACCTGGCGCACAAGGGACTCGGTCTGCACAACGACCTTCAGGACGAGTCCTCGATCATCGGCAACTTCCCACAGGTCATCATGATGGACCGGTTCGGCACCGAGGCGCAGAAGGCCGAGTGGATCGAGGCCATGTTCACCGGTAAGAGGTCGATGGCCTTCGGGCTCACCGAACCCGATCACGGCAGCGATGCCACCTGGCTGGAGACCCGTGCCGAACTCGTCGGTGACGAGTGGGTGATCAACGGCTCCAAGCGCTGGAACACCGGCGTGCATCGCGCCACCCACGATCTGGTGTTCGCCCGCACCTCCGGGGAGCCCGGTCAGGCGCTCGGCATCACCGCGTTCCTGGTGCCCTGCGACGCGCCCGGTTTCGAAGTGCCTTACTACTGGTGGACCTTCAACATGCCCACCGATCACGCCGAGGTCGAACTGCGCAACGTGCGGATACCCGCCGACGCGGTGCTCGGGGAGGTCGACCGCGGACTGGAGGTGGCGCAGACCTTCCTGCACGAGAACCGGATCCGTCAGGCCGCCAGCAGCCTGGGTGCGGCGCAGTACTGCATCGACCGCGCCGTCACCTACGCCCAAGAGCGGGTGACGTTCGGAAAGCCGCTGGCGGTCAACCAGGCCGTGCAGTGGCCGCTGGTGGAGTTGCAGACCGAGGCCCAGATGGTGCGACTGCTGGTGCGCTACGCCGCCTGGGAGTTAGACCGCAACCACCACATCGAGGTGTCCGACAAAGTGTCCATGGCCAACTACCGCGCCAATCGTCTGGTGTGCGAGGCAGCCGATCGGGCCATGCAGATCCACGGCGGTATCGGCTATAGCCGTCACGAGCCCTTCGAGCACATCTACCGCCATCACCGGCGCTACCGCATCACCGAGGGCGCCGAGGAGATCCAGATGCGCCGGGTGGCCCAGCGGATGTTCAAGTTCGGCCAGCCAAGAAGAGACCAGGGGTGATCGACCAACTCGCGAGTGTTCTGCGGCCGATTCTCGGCGAGGACGTCGCCGCGGAGAACCTGCGCACGCTCACCGGCGGAGCCAGCCGGATCACCTACGCCTTCGACGCCGTCGTCGGCACCCACCGGAGGCCGCTGATCCTGCGCGCTGCCCCGACCGCTGAGGGGCATTTCGCGAGCATGGAACTCGAGGCCGCGGTGCAGGCCGCCGCTGCCAAGTCCGGAGCACCGGTGCCACACATCCTGACCGCATCCAATTCGCCTGCCGCTCTGGGCAATCCGTATCTCATCTGCGACGAGATCGCCGGAGAGACGATCGTCCGCAAGATACAGCGTCAACTCGACGATGCCGGACGCTCCCGGCTGCTGATCCAGTGCGGTGAGGCACTGGCCGCCATCCATCGGGCCGGCACCGATGCGGCCGAGTTGCGGGAACGCGACGAACTCGTCGAATGGCGTCAGCGCCTCGACGATCTGGACGACACCACCGCGACCTTCGAGTGGGCCTTTCGCTGGCTGGAGGCAAACCGGCCCGATGCGGGTCCCCGGACGCTGACGCATGGCGATTTCCGAATGGGGAATCTGATCGTCGACGGTTCGACGCTCGCAGCGGTGCTGGACTGGGAGGCAGTTCACATCGGTGACATCCACGAAGACCTGGCCTGGTTCTGCGTCCGGGCCTGGCGCTTCGGGGCGCCGCCGAGCATGGCGGCCGGAGGCCTGGGCTCGATCGGGGAGTTCGTCTCGGCCTACGAGCGCGCCGGCGGAACCCCCGTCGACCGGGCCGCGCTGCTTTGGTGGCAGGTGCTGGGCACGCTGAAGTGGGGCATCATCTGCCGTTACCAGGCCGAGCGCCATCTCTCCGGTCAGACCCGATCGGTGGAACTGGCCACCATCGGCCGGCGGGTATGCGAGAACGAGTGGGATGTCCTGGATCTCCTCGAGGGGGCACTGTGAGCGAAACCGACAGCGTGAGCCGGAGATTTGGCAGGCCCACCGCCGCCGAATTGGTCGCCGCCGTCGCCGAGTTCCTCGATGGTGAAGTGCGTTCCACCACCACCGGTGCGGTCAACTTCCACGCTTTGGTGGCGGCCAACGCCCTGCGAATCGTCGAGCGTGAACTGCTCGATTCCGAGGCCGACGCACCCTGGGCCGCGCTGGCCGCACTGGGTTACGCCGACGAGGACGCACTCGCTGGCGCCATCCGCGCCGGCGAACTCGATGGCCGCGACACCGACGTCATCAGCTGCCTGCGGGAACTGGTGCGCCATCGGCTGGCGATCGCCCACCCCGGCTACGCTGCACAGACCTAGCCGTCTTCACCAGGGCGTAGCATCGCCGTGTGTCCAGCCCGCAGCCACTACACATCATGGTCTACAGCAGCAACGCGGCCACTCGCGAACAGGTCCGGTTGGCCCTGGGCAGCCGCATCCACCCCGAACTGCCGGAGCTGACCTACACCGAGGTCGCCACCGGACCGATGGTCATCTCGCTGATGGACGCCGGTGGGTTCGATCTGGTCATTCTCGACGGCGAGGCGTCCCCGGTGGGTGGCATGGGCATCGCCAAACAGCTCAAGGACGAGATCACCGGATGCCCGCCGGTACTGCTGCTGACCGGCCGGGCCGACGACGCCTGGCTGGCCAATTGGTCGCGCGCCGAGGCGGCGGTCCCGCATCCGATCGACCCGATCCGCCTCGGCGACGCGGTCGTCGGCCTGCTCCGCGCGACTGTGCAGTAACGCCCCGCTAGGCTATGCCTTCAGCAGGTACCCGAGCACCGTCGGGCGCCCGGACGAAGAGTGGAAAATCGCCATGGACCTCTACACGCCGATCCTGGTGCTGGGGGCTATCGCGGCGGTCTTCGCCGTCGTCTCGGTGGCGACCGCACTGCTGGTCGGACCCAGGCGCTACAACCGCGCCAAGCTCGACGCTTACGAATGCGGCATCGAGCCGATGGCCGGCGATCAACTCGGCCAGCGCTTCCCGATCAAGTACTACCTGACCGCGATGCTGTTCATCGTCTTCGACATCGAAATCGTGTTCCTCTACCCGTGGGCGGTGTCGTTCGACCGGCTGGGCACCTTCGCGCTCGTCGAGATGATGATCTTCGTAGCTACGGTGTTCGTCGCATACGCCTACGTCTGGCGAAGGGGTGGTCTGGAATGGGATTAGAGGAATCGCTGCCGGCCGGCATTCTGCTGTCCACCGTGGAGAAGGTCGCCGGGTATGTCCGCAAGGGCTCACTGTGGCCCGCCACCTTCGGCTTGGCTTGCTGCGCAATCGAAATGATGGCGACGGCATCGCCGCGATACGACATCGCCCGCTTCGGGATGGAGCGATTTTCGGCAACCCCGCGCCAAGCCGACCTGATGATCGTTGCCGGTCGGGTCAGCCAGAAGATGGCACCGGTGTTGCGTCAGGTCTATGACCAGATGGCCGAACCCAAGTGGGTGCTCGCCATGGGCGTGTGCGCCTCCAGTGGCGGCATGTTCAACAACTACGCGGTGGTCCAGGGCGTGGACCACGTCGTGCCGGTGGACATCTACCTGCCAGGCTGCCCGCCCCGGCCGGAAATGCTGCTGCACGCCATTTTGGCGTTGCACGCCAAGATCGCCGAGATGCCTCTGGGCGTGCACCGCGCCGAGGCGGTGGCCGCCGCCGAGAAGGCGGCATTGGCGTCGCAGCCGACCATTGAACTCAAAGGCCTGCTGCGATGACCGGTCCGGGACCGGCCGGCGATCGCCGGGGCATGTTCGGCATCAACGGCAGCGGCGACACCTCCGGCTACGGCAGGCTGGTTCGTCCGGTCGCACTGTCCGGCAGCACGGCGCGCCCCTTCGGCGGGTACTTCGACGAGATCACCGACCGCCTCTCCGACGTGCTGGGCGCCGAGACGTTCGACGCCGCCATCGTGCGTGCGGTCGTCTTTCGTGACCAGTTGACCTTCGAGGTCGACCGCGACCATCTGCTCACGGTAGCCGCGGCACTGCGCGACGACGAGTTGCTGCGTTTCGAATTGTGCTGCGGCACATCGGGTGTGCATTACCCCGACGACGCAGGCCGCGAGTTGCACGCGTTCTACCCGTTGCTGTCGATCACGCACAACCGCAGGCTGCAACTCGAGGTGACGTGCCCCGACAGCGATCCGCACATTCCGTCGCTGTTCAGTGTGTACCCGACATGCGACTGGCACGAACGCGAGGCGTACGACTTCTTCGGGATCATCTTCGACGGTCATCCGGGTCTGACCCGCATCGAGATGCCCGATGACTGGGTCGGTCATCCGCAACGCAAGGACTATCCGCTCGGCGGGGTTCCGGTGGAGTACCACGGCGCCCAGATCCCGCCGCCCGATCAGCGTAGGTCGTATCACTGATGAGCATCGACGACACTGTCATCACCCTCGGCGGGCAGGACTGGGACGAGATCGTCACCGCCGCACGCGAAGGCCAGGCCGGCGAGCGAATCGTGGTCAACATGGGTCCCCAGCACCCGTCGACGCACGGCGTGCTGCGCCTGATCCTCGAGATCGAGGGCGAGACGGTTGTCGAAGCCCGTTGCGGTATCGGCTATCTGCACACCGGCATCGAGAAGAACCTGGAGTACCGCACCTGGACTCAGGGTGTGACCTTCGTGACCCGGATGGATTATCTGTCGCCGTTTTTCAATGAGACCGCCTACTGCCTCGGGGTCGAGCGACTGCTGGACATCACCGGGGACATTCCCGAGCGCGCCTCGATAGTCCGGGTGATGATGATGGAACTCAACCGCATCTCCTCGCACCTGGTCGCGCTGGCCACCGGCGGTATGGAACTGGGTGCGATGACGGTGATGTTCTTCGGTTTCCGGGAACGCGATCTAATCTTGAGCGTCTTCGAGGCGATCACCGGACTTCGGATGAACAACTCCTACATCCGGCCCGGTGGTCTGGCCGCCGACCTGCCCGAGGACGGCGCGGCCCGGGTTGCCGAACTGTTGAAGATTCTGCCGGGACGGCTCACCGAACTCGAAGAGCTGATGACCGAGAATTACATCTTCAAGGCCCGTACCCAGGGCGTCGGTTACCTGGACCTGACCGGCTGCATGGCGTTGGGGATGACCGGCGCAGTGCTGCGCTCCACCGGCCTGCCGCATGACCTGCGCAAGTCCCAACCCTATTGCGGCTACGAGACATACGACTTCGACGTCGTCACCGACACCGGCGCCGACTGCTACGGCCGTTACCTGATTCGCATCGGCGAGATGCGCGAGTCGCTCAGGATCGTCGAGCAGTGTCTGCAGCGCCTGGAACCGGGTCCGGTGATGATCTCCGACAAGAAGCTGGCTTGGCCGGCTGATCTGCAACTCGGGCCCGACGGCCTCGGCAACTCCCCGCAACACATCGCCAAGATCATGGGCACCTCAATGGAGGGCCTGATCCATCACTTCAAGCTCGTCACCGAAGGTATTCGGGTTCCAGCCGGGCAGGTCTACACCGCTGTCGAGTCTCCGCGCGGAGAACTCGGGGTGCATATGGTCTCCGACGGCGGCACCCGGCCCTACCGGGTGCACTACCGCGATCCCAGCTTCACGAATCTGCAAGCGGTGGCCGCGATGTGCGAGGGCGGCATGGTGGCCGACGTGATCGCCGCGGTGGCGAGCATCGACCCCGTGATGGGCGGCGTCGACCGATGAGTGTCGACCTAACTCTGGGCCCCCGGCCGGAGGAGCCCGGCGCACCGATCGGCGGGCCGGCGTCCTATCCAACCGAGACCACCGAACGGCTTGCCGCGGACGCTGCGGTCATCATCGCGCGCTATCCGCACTCGCGATCGGCGTTGCTGCCACTGCTGCATCTGGTGCAGTCCGAGGATGGCTATCTGACCGGGGCCGGTATCGATTTCTGCGCGCGGCAACTCGACCTGAGCCCCGCCGAGGTGACCGCGGTGGCGACCTTCTACTCGATGTACCGGCGCACCCCCACCGGTGAGTTCCTGGTCGGGGTCTGCACCAACACGTTGTGCGCGGTGATGGGCGGCGACGCCATTCTCGAGGTGCTGGAGAGTGAACTCGGCGTGCACGCCGGACAGACCACCGACGACGGAATGATCACCCTCGAGCACGTTGAGTGCAATGCGGCCTGTGACTACGCCCCGGTCGTCATGGTGAATTGGGAATTCTTCGATAATCAGACCCCCTCCAGCGCAACGGAACTCGTCACCGCCCTGCGTGCCGGCCAGACCGTCACTCCCACACGGGGCGGCCCGCTGTGCAGTTTCCGCCAGACCTCCCGCGCGCTCGCCGGGATGGACATGGGCACCGTCGAAACCGGCAGCAGACCGGGGGACCCCACCCTCGCCGGGCTGCGCGTCGCCCGTGAACTCCGCATGCACGCACCCGGGGAGAGCCGATGACACCCACGACGCCACTAACCCCGGTGCTGAGCCGGTTCTGGGATGACGAGCAGCCGTGGACGCTGCAGACCTACCTGCAAAACGGCGGCTATCAGGGCTTGCAGCGGGCACTGGCCATGCCGGCCGACGACGTGATCGACCTGGTCAAGGAGTCCGGACTACGTGGCCGCGGCGGGGCCGGTTTCCCGACCGGCACGAAGTGGTCGTTCATCGACCAGAAGTCCGCCAAGCCGCACTACCTGGTCATCAACGCCGACGAGTCCGAACCCGGCACCTGTAAAGACACCCCGCTGATGCTGACCGCGCCGCACCTGCTGATCGAGGGAGTGATCATCGCGGCCTATGCCATCCGTGCCCGTCACGCCTTCATCTACCTGCGCGGCGAAGTCGTCCCGGTACTGCGCCGGTTGCAGGCCGCCGTCGCCGAGGCCTACGACGCCGGCTATCTCGGCCACAACATCGGCGGCCGCGGGTTCGACCTCGATCTGATCGTGCACGCCGGCGCCGGCGCATACATCTGCGGCGAGGAGACCGCACTGCTGGACTCGCTCGAGGGCTACCGGGGCCAGCCCCGACTGCGGCCGCCGTTCCCCGCCGTCGCCGGCCTCTACGCCTGCCCGACCGTGGTCAACAACGTCGAGTCGATTGCCAGCGTGGGGCCGATCCTGGCCAACGGAGTGGACTGGTTCAAGTCTTTCGGCACCGAGAAATCCCCCGGCTTCACGCTGTACTCGCTGTCCGGCCACGTCACCCGGCCCGGTCAGTACGAGGCGCCGCTGGGCATCACCCTGCGCGAACTGCTCGACTACGCCGGCGGTGTGCGCGCAGGCCACGAGTTGAAGTTCTGGACGCCCGGCGGCTCGTCGACCCCACTGTTGACCGCTGAACACCTCGACGTACCGCTGGACTACGAGGGCATCGCATCCGTGGGGTCGATGCTGGGCACCAAGGCGCTGCAGATCTTCGACGAGACCACCTGCGTGGTGCGGGCGGTACGGCGCTGGACGCAGTTCTACGCCCACGAGTCCTGCGGCAAATGCACGCCCTGCCGCGAAGGCACCTACTGGCTGGTGCAGGTCTACGAGCGGCTGGAAACCGGCCGCGGCACGCCGGAGGATCTCGACACACTGCTCGACATCGCCGATGCGATCAACGGCAAGTCGTTCTGCGCACTCGGCGACGGTGCCGCCGCACCGATCCTGAGTTCGCTGCAGTTCTTCCGCGCCGAATACGAGGCGCATCTGGCCGGCGGCTGCCCGTTCGACCCGTACGCGTCCATGCTGGCCGCCCCGGAGCGGGTGGGACTATGACCCAGGCCCCCGAGACCGGAACACCGCAGGCCGCCGCCGTCGACCTGGTCACCATCACCATCGATGACACCACGCTGTCGGTTCCCAAGGGCACCTTGGTGATTCGGGCCGCCGAGCTGATCGGCGTGCAGATCCCGCGCTTCTGTGATCACCCCCTGCTGGACCCGGTGGGCGCCTGCCGCCAGTGCCTGGTCGAGGTCGAGGGTCAGCGCAAGCCCCTGGCCAGTTGCACCACCACCGTCACCGAGGGCATGGTGGTGCGCACCCAGTGCACCTCCGTGGTCGCCGACCAAGCGCAACACGGCGTGATGGAACTGCTGCTGATCAACCATCCCCTGGACTGCCCGGTCTGCGACAAGGGCGGCGAAGGCCCGCTGCAGAACCAGGCCATGTCGTCCGGGCGCACCGAGACCCGCTTCACCGACGTCAAACGCACCTTCCCGAAACCGATCAACCTGTCCTCCGAGGTGCTGCTGGACCGGGAGCGCTGCGTGTTGTGCGCCCGCTGCACCCGGTTCTCCAACCAGATCGCCGGTGACCCGTTCATCGAACTGCTGGAGCGCGGTGCACTGCAGCAGGTCGGCATTGCCGCCGGCGAGCCGTTCGACTCCTACTTCAGCGGCAACACCGTGCAGATCTGCCCGGTGGGCGCGCTCACCGGCGCCGCTTACCGGTTCCGGGCGCGGCCGTTCGACCTGGTGTCCTCGCCCAGCGTCTGCGAACACTGCGCCTCGGGCTGCGCGCAGCGCACCGACCACCGCCGCGGGGTGGTGTTGCGCCGCCTGGCCGGCGACGATCCCGAAGTCAACGAGGAGTGGAACTGCGACAAGGGCCGGTGGGCGTTCACCTACACCCGCCTCGGTGACCGCATCTCCACCCCGATGGTGCGCGACGACGACGGCAATCTGCGGTCGGCATCCTGGCCGGAGGCCATCGGTCGGGCCGCCGCCGCGCTGGCGAGCGCCCGGACCGGCGTGCTGGTCGGCGGTCGTCTCACCACCGAAGACGCCTACGCGTACTCCAAGTTCACCCGAATGGCACTGGGCACCAACGACATCGACTTCCGGGCCCGTCCGCTCTCGGCCGAGGAGACTGATTTCCTGGCCGCCCACATCGCAGGAGGGCGCAGCCTCACCTACAGCGATCTCGAGACCGCGCCGGCGGTGCTGCTGGCCGGGTTCGAACCCGAGGACGAATCACCGATCATCTTTCTTCGGTTGCGCAAGGCAGTTCGCCAACGCGCTCTGCCGGTATGGACGATCGCGCCGTTCGCCTCCCGCGGATCGGTCAAGCTCGCTGCCCGGCTGATCCCCGTCGTGCCCGGCGGTGAAGCGGCCGCGCTGGACGAACTCGTCGGTGAGGCAGCGCTGAATCAGCCCGGGGCCATCATCCTCGTCGGGGAACGGCTGGCCTGCAGTCCCGGCGCACTGTCCGCGGCGGCCCGCCTCGCCGAGGCCACCGGCGCCCGGCTGGCGTGGGTCCCCCGACGGGCCGGCGACCGCGGCGCCCTGGATGCGGGCTGTCTGCCGAATCTGCTGCCCGGCGGCCGCCCGGTCACCGATCCGGTTGCGCGGCAACAGGTCCGCGACTTGTGGAACGTCGGCGAGCTTCCCTCTGAGCCCGGTCGTGACAGCACCGCCCTGCTGGCGGCCGCTGCCCGCGGCGAGATCGACACGCTGCTGATCGGCGGGGTCGAGCCCGCCGACCTGGCCGATCCGGATGCCGCCCTGGCGGCCATCGAGGCGGCCGGGTTCGTCATCAGCCTGGAGTTGCGCGAATCAGCTGTGACCGCGCTGGCCGACGTCGTCTTCCCGGTGGCACCCGTCACCGAGAAGGCCGGCTCGTTCACCGACTGGCAGGGCCGCAGCCGGCCCTTCGAGGCTGCCCTCCCCTCCAATGCCGCGCCGGACCTGCGGGTACTACAGACTCTGGCTGACGAGCTCGGTATCGACCTCGGATTCCGTACCGCTGAGCAGGCCGCGGCCGAGATGGCGCGGTTGGGCGTCTGGGATGGCGCGCGGCAGGCGTGCCCGGCCACGACGTCGCGCGGCGAGGTGTCGCTGCAGAGTGGTGAAGCGGTGCTGGCCGGTTGGCGAATGTTGTTGGACGCCGGCCGGTTGCAGGACGGCGAACCCCATCTGGCCGGCACTGCCCGCCCGGTGGTGGCGCGGCTGTCGGCGGCCACCGCGGCCGGCATCGGCGCCTCCGACGGCGAGGCGGTGACGGTGTCCACCGCCCGCGGTTCGATTGTCTTGCCGCTGGAGATCACCGAGATGGCAGACGGCGTGGTCTGGCTGCCGCTGAACTCACCCGGTAGTGCAGTGCACCGCGAACTCGGCGTGACCATCGGCGCCGTGGTGACCATCAACTCAGGCGGTGCGCTGTGATCTCCCCCCTTTCCTTGATAAGCCCAACTTCCTTGATAACTCCAGCTTCGTCGACCTACCCCGACCCCGCGGTGTTCGGCCACGACCCGTGGTGGCTGATGGTCGCGAAGGCTGTCGCTGTGTTCGCCTTCCTGCTGCTGACGGTTCTGGTGGCGATCCTCGTCGAACGCAAACTGCTGGGTCGCATGCAGATGCGGTACGGACCCAACCGGGTCGGTCCGTACGGATTGCTGCAGTCGCTCGTCGATGGCGTCAAGCTCGCACTCAAAGAGGGCCTGACGCCGGCCGGGGTGGATAAGCCGATCTATCTGCTGGCGCCGGTCATCGCAGTGATTCCGGCGATCATGGCCTTCGCCGTGATTCCGCTGGGTCCGGTGGTGTCGGTGTTCGGCCACGACACTCCGCTGCAGTTGACCGACCTTCCGGTGGCGGTTCTCTACGTGCTGGCGGTGACCTCGATCGGGGTGTACGGGATCGTGCTGGCCGGTTGGGCCTCCGGTTCGGTCTACCCACTGCTGGGCGGCCTGCGGTCCAGCGCCCAGGTGGTCTCCTACGAGATCGCGATGGCGCTGTGCTTCGCCGGGGTGTTCATCTACGCCGGCACCATGTCGACGTCGGGCATCGTCGACGCCCAGCGCAACACCTGGTTCGTGTTCCTGCTGCTGCCGTCGTTCGTGGTGTACGTGACCTCGATGGTGGGCGAGACCAACCGTGCGCCCTTCGACCTCCCGGAGGCGGAGGGCGAACTCGTCGGCGGCTTCCACACCGAGTATTCGTCGCTGAAGTTCGCCATGTTCATGCTCGCCGAATACGTGAACATGGCCACGGTCTCGGCGCTGGCGAGCACTCTTTTCCTCGGCGGCTGGCGGGCACCGTGGCCGATCAGCATGATCGATGCGGCCAACACCGGTTGGTGGCCGCTGCTGTGGTTCGTTGCGAAGGTGTGGGCCTTCCTGTTCGTGTTCATGTGGCTGCGCGCCACATTGCCCCGGCTTCGTTACGACCAGTTCATGGCGATCGGCTGGAAGCTGCTGATCCCGGTGTCATTGGTTTGGATCCTGACCGTGGCGGCGATGCGCAACGCGGGTATCGACGGCGTCGTACCGAACCTGATCGCCGCCGCGGTTCTGCTGGCCGCGGTGGTGGCACTGATCAAACTGCGCGGCAGGCGGATTCGTCGCGACATTCCCCCGCCGCCGCCACCGATCGAGGGATCCTTCCCGGTGCCACCGATGCCGACCAAGGAGGCCGCTCGTGCCTAGATCTATGCCCAAGTTCCTCGAAGCCCTCGCCGGCTTCGGGGTCACGTTCGGCACGATATTCAAGAAGCCCATCACCGAGGAGTATCCGGAGAAGCCGGGACCGGTCGCACCGCGCTATCACGGCCGCCACCAACTCAACCGCTACCCCGACGGCCTGGAGAAGTGCATCGGCTGCGAATTGTGCGCGTGGGCCTGCCCGGCCGACGCCATCTACGTCGAGGGCGCGGACAACACCGAGGAAGAACGGTTCTCCCCCGGTGAACGCTATGGCCGGGTTTATCAGATCAACTATCTGCGCTGCATCGGCTGCGGATTGTGTCTTGAGGCCTGCCCCACCCGGGCGTTGACGATGACCAATGTCTACGAGATGGCCGACGACAACCGCCAAGACCTGATTCTGGGCAAGGACAAACTACTCGCGCCCATGCAGCCCGGGATGACACCGGCCCCGCATCCGATGGCGCCCGGTGCCAGCGACGAAGACTATTACCTCGGCCGGATCACCGGCCTGGATCGGGAACCGATCCAGTGAACGCGAACGTCACACTGCTGGCCGCCGAAACGCTGACCCGTACCTCCACCGCCGAGGCGGTGTCGTTCTGGATCCTGGGAGCGATCACCCTGGCCGGCGCGATCGGAGTGGTGGCAGCACCCAAAGCCGTCTACTCGGCCATCTTTCTGGCGATGACCATGATCGCCCTGGCGATCATCTATGTGGCCCAGGACGCGGTGTTCCTCGGCGTGGTTCAGGTGGTGGTCTACACCGGCGCGGTGATGATGCTGTTCCTGTTCGTGCTGATGCTGATCGGCGTGGATTCGGCACAGTCGCTGGTGGAAACCATCCGCGGACAGCGGCTCGCGGCGATCGCCGCCGGCCTGGGCTTCGGCGTGCTGCTGATCGCCGGCATCGGCACCCTGACGACGACCGGCTTCGTCGGCCTGACCCAGGCCAACGAGGGCGGCAACGTCCAGGGCCTGGCCGACCTGATCTTCACCCGCAACCTGTGGGCGTTCGAGTTGACCAGCGCGCTGTTGATCACCGCCGCACTCGGGGCGATGGTGTTGGCCCACCGGGAACGCTTCCAACCCCGGAAAACCCAGCGCGAGTTGGCCGTCGAACGTTTCCGCGGCGGCGGCCGAGCCACCCCACTGCCCAACCCCGGTGTCTACGCGCGGCATAACGCCGCCGACACCATGGCCCGGCTGCCCGATGGTTCGGACGACGAAACCTCCGTCAGCGCCACCATTCGCGGCCGGACGGTCCCGGCGACAGAGGGTGATCCGGCCCGATGAATCCGGCGAACTACCTCTACCTGTCGGCGCTGCTGTTCACCATCGGGGCGACCGGTGTTCTGGTGCGGCGCAACGCGATCGTGATGTTCATGTGTGTGGAGTTGATGCTCAATGCCGGGAACCTCGCGTTCGTCACCTTCGCGCGGATGCACGGCACCCTCGACGGACAGGCAGTCGCCTTCTTCACCATGGTGGTGGCTGCCTGCGAGGTGGTGGTCGGCCTGGCCATCATCCTCACGATCTTCCGCACCCGCCGCAACGCGGACGTGGACGAGTCCCGTCTGCTGAGGAACTGATGCCGGCATCGATGGGGCTGAGCTGACATGCACACACTGCTCTTTGGGACCTTCGCGCTGCCCCTGGCCGGGTCACTGATCCTGCTGCTGGGCGGCCGGGCCACCAACGCCTGGGGACACCTGCTGGGCTGTGCCGCGGTCATCGGTTCCTTCCTTTGCGGGACAATCCTTTTCGCGCATCTGTTGAGCCTGCCGGCCGAGGACCGGGTGATTCGTGATGTGCTGTTCTCGTGGGTGCCGGTGGGCGCTCTCCAGGTGAACTTCGGTATCCAGGTCGATGCGCTGTCGATCTGTTTCGTCCTGCTGATCACCGGTGTCGGAGCGCTCATCCACATCTACTCCATCGGCTACATGGCACATGATCCGGAGCGTCGTCGTTTTTTCGCCTACCTGAACCTGTTCGTCGCCGCCATGCTCGTGCTGGTACTGGCCGACAACTATCTGGGCCTGTACCTCGGCTGGGAGGGCGTGGGTCTGGCGTCCTACCTGCTGATCGGGTTCTGGTCCTACAAGCCGAGCGCGGCCGCCGCCGCCAAGAAGGCATTCGTGGTCAACCGGGTCGGCGATGTGGGCCTGGCGATCGCACTGATGGTGATGTTCGCGGTCGTCGGGTCGGTGGACTTCGACACGGTGTTCGCCGCCGCGCCGAAGATGAGCGACGGCACCCTCAACGCCCTCGGCCTGCTGCTGCTCCTGGGCGCCTGCGCCAAGAGCGCGCAGGTGCCCCTGCAGTCCTGGCTCGGCGACGCCATGGAGGGCCCCACGCCGGTCTCGGCGCTCATCCACGCCGCCACCATGGTGACCGCCGGGGTGTACCTCATCGTGCGATCCGGACCGGTGTTCAATCTCGCCCCAACCGCCCAGACCGCGGTGGTGATCGTGGGCGCGGTCACCCTGCTCTTCGGTGCGATCATCGGCTGCGCCAAAGACGACATCAAGAAGGCCCTGGCCGCCTCGACCATGAGCCAGATCGGCTACATGGTGCTCGCCGCCGGCCTCGGCCCGGCCGGCTACGCGGTGGCCATCATGCACCTGATCACGCACGGGTTCTTCAAGGCCGGACTGTTCCTCGGTGCCGGATCGGTCATGCATGCCTGCAATGACGAGACCGACATGCGCCGCTTCGGCGGGCTGCGCTCGCTGCTGCCGGTCACCTTCGTCACGTTCGGACTCGGGTACCTCGCGATCATCGGGGTGCCGCCGTTCGCCGGCTTCTTCTCCAAGGACGCCATCATCGAGACGGCACTCAACGCCGGCGGACTCAAGGGCGTCCTACTCGGCGGTGCCACCCTGCTGGGTGCGGCGATCACCGCGTTCTACATGACCCGGGTGATGCTGCTGACCTTCTTCGGCGCGCCCCGCTGGAAGGCTCCCCTGGGGGCAAGCGAAGCCTCGGGGGAAGCAACGGCCATCCACCCGCACGAGTCGCCGGCGGTGATGACGGTGCCGATGGTGGTGCTGGCCCTGGGCTCGGTCGGTGCCGGTGCGCTGCTGTCGATGGGCCACCGCCTGCAGGACTGGCTGGAACCGGTGGTCGGCAGCCACGAGGCCGAGCACCTCATCCCGGCGTGGGCCGTCACCGCCGCCGCGCTGAGTGCGATCGCCATCGGTGTGGCAATCGCCTACCGGCAGTACGCGATGCGCCCGGTAGCCGACAGTGCCCCGCAGGACGTGTCCGCCCTCACCGTCGCCGCCCGGCGCGACCTCTACGGCGACGCGATCAACGAGGCGGCCTTCATGCGGCCCGGTCAGCAGTTGACCCGGGCGCTGCTGGTGGTAGACGACAAGGCCATCGAAGGCAGCGTCGCAGGACTGGCAGCGACGGTGTCGCGGTCCTCCGACGGATTGCGCGGACTGCAGACCGGGTTCGCCCGCACCTACGCGCTGTCGATGCTGGCCGGCACCGCCCTGGTCGCCGGGGTGGTCCTGATCACGGCGATGTGGAGGTGATCCGGTGACGATTCCATGGCTGACTCTGCTCTGGGCGCTCCCGGTGCTCGGTGCGATCGTCATCATCGCGCTTCCGGCGACGGCGCGGCAGGCGGCCAAGTACGCCGCGCTGGCGGTGTCGCTGGCGGTTCTGGCCGTGGCAGCGGTGCTCGCGGTGGGCTTCGATCCGGCCGGTCCGCGCTATCAGTTCGTCGAAGACCGCACCTGGATCGAGTACTTCGGGTCCGGCTACACCCTCGGCGTGGACGGGATCGCGCTGGCCCTGGTGGTACTTACCGCCGTGTTGATGCCGCTGCTACTGCTGGCGGGCTGGAACGACATCGACGACCGGACCGGGATGTCCGGCCGCGCACCGCAGGGCTACGTCGCAATGATGCTCGCGGCCGAGGGCATGGTGCTGATGTCGCTGATCTCCCTCGACATTTTGCTGTTCTACATCTTCTTCGAGGCGATGCTGATCCCGATGTACTTTCTCATCGGCGGTTTCGGCACCCGCGGCCCGGCAGCGGGCAAGGCCGCGGTGAAGTTCCTGCTGTACAACCTCTTCGGCGGCCTGATCATGCTGGCGGCGCTGATCGGCCTGTACGTGGCGACGGCCGGTTCCGCCGCATTCGACGGCGGCACCTTCGATTTCCGGGCGATCTCCGGGGCCATCTCCACTGGAGAGTTCGTCATCGCCCCGGCGGTGGCCAATGCGTTGTTTGGTGGCTTCATGTTCGCCTTCGCGGTCAAGGCCCCGCTGTGGCCGCTGCACCGCTGGCTGCCCGACGCCGCCGTGCAGGCCACCCCGGCGTCGGCGGTGTTCATGATGGCGGTGATGGACAAAGTCGGCACCTTCGGGATGCTGCGCTACTGTCTGCCGCTTTTCCCCGATGCCGCAACGTTTTTCCGGCCGGCCATCATCACGCTCGCGGTCATCGGCATCATCTACGGCGCGATCGTGGCGATAGGACAGACCGACGTGATGCGACTGATCGCCTACACCTCGATCAGCCACTTCGGCTTCATCATCCTGGGCATCTTCGTGATGACGAGCCAGGGGCAGTCGGGGTCGACGCTCTACATGGTCAATCACGGCATCTCCACCGCGGCCCTGTTCCTGATCGCGGGCTTCCTGGTCAGCCGGCGCGGTAGCCGGGCCATCGCGGACTTCGGCGGCGTCCAGAAAGTCGCGCCGGTACTGGCCGGAACCTTCCTGGTGGCCGGATTGGCCAGCCTGGCGATGCCCGGCATGGGGCCCTTCGTGTCCGAACTTCTGGTACTCCTCGGCACCTTCACCCGCTATCCGGCGTTCGCGGTGATCGCCGCACTGTCACTGGTGCTTTCCGCGGTTTACGTGCTGTGGGCCTATCAACGGATGATGACCGGCCCGGTAACAGCCGGCAATGAGACGCTGCCCGATCTGCGGCCTCGCGAGCTACTGGTGGTCGCTCCGCTGATCGCACTGCTCATCGGACTCGGCATCTACCCCAAGATCGCACTGGACGTCATCAATCCGGCGGTCGACGACACGCTGTCGTCGATCCACCAGTCCGACCCCGCCCCCGAACTGACGGCGGAAGGATCCCGATGACCACGCCGAGTATCGAATACGCCGTGCTGTCGCCGATGCTGATCGTGTTCATCGTCGCGGTGGCCGGTGTGCTGGTAGAGGCCTTCGCGTCGCACCGGGCCCGGTACGGCATCCAGGTCACGCTGGCCCTGGTCGGGCTGGCAGCGGCGTTCGTCGCCGTGGTGCGCAACTACAGCGCCCTCGGCCCCGGAGCCGGACAGCTCGCCGCAGTGGGAGCGGTCGCTGTCGACCGGCCCGCCCTGCTGTTGCAGGGCGCCATCGTGGGATTCGCGATCATCGGCGTGCTGTTGATCGCCGAACGTCGCCGCGAACCCGACCCGGACGGATCGGGCCCGTCGGAGTGGGCCGCAGCGGGAATGGACGCGTTCACCCCGCAGGCATCCTCGATTCCGGGCAGCCTCGCCGAGAAGACGGCCATCAAGGCCGCGATCGCCCAGACCGAGGTGTTCCCGCTGGCCATGTTCGCCGTCGGCGGCATGATGCTGTTCCCGGCCGCCGACGATCTGCTCACCATGTTCATCGCGCTCGAGGTGTTCTCGCTACCGCTGTACCTGATGTGCGGCCTGGCCCGGCACCGGCGACTGCTCTCCCAGGAGGCGTCGCTGAAATACTTTCTCCTGGGGGCGTTCTCGTCGGCGTTCTTCCTCTACGGCATGGCGCTGCTGTACGGCTACGCCGGTACTCTGAGCCTCACCGGTATCGCTGAATCGATCGGATCCGGGTCGATTGGATCCGGGTCGATCGGATCCGGGTCGCAGAACACCACACTGGCCCTACTCGGGACCGCTCTGGTCACTGTCGCTCTGCTGTTCAAGGTCGGCGCGGTGCCGTTCGGAGCGTGGGTACCCGACGTGTACCAGGGCGCACCCACCCCGATCGTCGCGTTCATGGCGGCCGCCACCAAGGCCGCCGCGTTCGGCGCGCTGCTGCGCCTGCTCTACGTCGCCGTGCCGGCACTCAAAGACCAGTGGCGGCCGATGCTGTGGGCCATCGCGATCCTGACCATGATCGTCGGCACGGTGGCCGCGATCACCCAGCGCGACGTCAAGCGCATGCTCGGCTACTCGGCGGTGGCCCACACCGGCTTCATCCTGGCCGGGGTGGCGGCCGCCAACGACGCCGGTCTGACCGGCACGCTGTTCTACCTGGTGGCCTACGGGTTCAGCACCCTGGGCGCGTTCGCCTTCGTCGGGATGGTCCGCGGCCGCGACGGCGCCGAGGAGACCGACATGACCCGCTGGGCCGGTCTTGGCCGGCGCCACCCGGTCGCCGGGGCGGCGTTCGCGCTGCTCATGCTGTCCTTCGCCGGCATTCCGTTGACCAGTGGCTTCGTCAGCAAGTTCGCCGTCTTCAAAGCCGCCGCCGAGGGCGGCGCGCTGCCCTTGGTGGTGGTCGGTGTGATTGCCAGCGGAATAGCCGCCTACTTCTATGTCCGGGTCATCGTGGCGATGTTCTTCAGCGACCCACCGGCGGACGCCCCGGCTCTGGCACCGGCCGGGCCGGTCAGCATCGCGGTCGTGGGCCTCACCCTGCTCATCACATTCCTCCTCGGCACCATGCCGCAGCCACTGCTCGATCTCGCCGACCATGCGGCGCGGTTTCTGACCTCGTGACGGTTTTCGCCGAAGTCCGGCCAAGACGTTC
>CAIWCQ010000377.1 GCA_903911165.1 uncultured Actinomycetes bacterium
GCTTTTAATCTTTGCCTGCACCCTCGCAGGCGCTGCCGATTTACCTATGAAAGAAACTACACCTACCGCACCCCGTGCCATCCTTCACACGACTGCTGGCGACATAACCGTTGAATTCTGGCCAGACGTTGCACCCAAGACCGTCGCCAACTTTGTCGGCCTGGCCCAGGGCACGAAGGACTACTCGGCAGCGAACGCCTCCGGTGGAAATTCGGGCCCGTTCTATGACGGGGCGGTTTTCCATCGCGTCATTGACGGTTTCATGATCCAGGGCGGCGACCCGACCGGCACCGGACGTGGCGACGCGGGCTACAAGTTCGCCGACGAGTTCCACCCCGAGTTGCAATTCGACCGGCCGTACCTGCTTGCGATGGCCAATGCCGGCCCAGGAACAAACGGCTGCCAGTTCTTCATCACTGTGGGTCCGACACCGCACCTCACCCGGAAGCACACCATTTTCGGTGAAGTCGTCGACCCGGAGTCGCAAAAAGTTGTCGACGCCATCTCGGGCACCCCGGTGGACCGCAATGACCGCCCGACCGATGCCGTTGTGATCGAGTCGGTCACTATCTCCTAGCGGCGCCCGCGTATCCAGCGTCGGTCAGTGCGTCGAGCACCTGCAGTGGGTCGCCGCCGAGATCCCACCGGCTGAGCACTATCAGCTGGGACTCGACGGTATCGATCTCGAGCAAGCGCACCCTGCGCCCTAACCGGCGGAACTCGGTGATGCGGATCAACTCGATATCCGTCCGGCGCAACGTGATGGTGCGCAACCAGCCGCGGTACGCCAGGCCGTCGCCGGTGATGGCGAGCCGCGGACGTGCCCGCCACGATCCCGCGGCGAAGAGCAGCAGGCCCAGCGCCGCAATCGCGCTCAGAATGCGCCCGGGCGGATCGGCGGCGATCAACATGCACGCTAGCGCCATCATTAGCCCGGCCAGGCCAACAGCCGCTACCGCGGGCGACGAAGGCCCCCACGCGCGTCCGTCCGCGGAGGGGGTATCCGGGGGGCTTTTATCCACAGGGATTATCCACAATGGGGATGAATCACACGCTTGTGATTGCTGTCATCGCCAGCGCATCGTCAGCAGCAATCCGGCGATCATGAATCCGAACGCGATCGCGTAGTTCCATGGTCCGAGATCGGACATCCACTGCAACGGCTCCGGCGTGTTGTATCCCGATGCCGCCAGTTGGAAGACCAGCAGCCACAGCAGGCCGATCAGCATGAGGCCGATGAAGAACACGACGAACCAGACACTGGACGGGCCTGCCTTCACCTTGACCGGTGTGCGGCTGACCGAATTGATGGTGAAGTCGTTCTTCTTGCGGACCTTGGACTTGGGCATGTCGACCTTCACGGATGGTTGTTAGTACGAAAACGGGTCGGGTCAGCCTGCGAGCGAGGTTAACCAGTGCTACGAGATTAACCCAGCGGCACCGCGAGCAGGTAGTTCCCACCCGGTAGCCTGACAGGCGTGCGAGTCCTCGTCGTCGACAATTACGACAGTTTCGTCTTCAACCTGGTTCAGTACCTGGGCCAACTCGGCGTCAACGCCGAGGTCTGGCGCAACGACGACGCCCGACTGGCCGGTGCTGCCGAGATCGCTGCTGCAGCCGACGAATTCGACGGCGTGCTCCTGAGCCCCGGGCCCGGTACGCCCGAACGCGCCGGCGCCTCCATCGGCGCGGTGCGGGCCTGCGTGGCGACGCGGACACCACTGCTTGGCGTCTGCCTGGGTCACCAGGCCATCGGAGTGGCGTTCGGCGCAACCGTGGACCGAGCTCCGGAACTACTGCACGGCAAGACGAGCGCGGTCTTTCACACCGACGCGGGAGTGTTGCAGGGTCTGCCTGATCCGTTCACCGCCACCCGCTATCACTCGCTGACCATCCTGCCTGAATCGATCCCACCGGAGTTGGAGGTCACCGCGCGCACCCGGGGCGGAGTGATCATGGCGGTTCGGCACATCGAGTTGCCCATCCACGGCGTGCAATTTCACCCTGAGTCGATCCTGACCGAGGGTGGCCACCGGATGTTGGCGAACTGGCTGGGTTACTGCGGAACCCGTCCCGCGGAGTCGTTGGTGCGCCGACTGGAGCAGGAGGTCGCCGATACGGTGCACCATGCGATCGGAGCGGACCCGGGTCGGGTGGCTATGACGCGAAGCTCAACGTGATGGCACCGTCACGGTTCACCCCGGCGCCCGGTGACGGACTCTGGGTGACCACCGCGTTGGTTCGCTGACCGCTGTTCGGCACATCCGCGCCCTTGACCAGAGCGCCCGTCCAGCCGAGTGCGCGGAGGTTCGGTTCGACATCCACCCAGAACTGGCCCAGCACGCTCGGCATCACGAATTGGTTGCCCTTGGACACCCTCAGCGTGATCGGGCTGTCCAGCTCGGCCGCGGTTCCCGCCGCGGGTTCGGTGGAGAGCACCTGTCCTGCTGGTTCGGTGCTGTCGACGGGCGCCGTCAAAACGGCCGGGAAGCCAAGGGTGTTGAGGTTTTTGGTGGCTAGTTCGGTGGTTTGTCCCGCGACGTCGGGGATATCCCGGGTCCGCGGCCCGGTGCCGACGACGATCGTGATCTCGTTGGTAATCGCCGACGTCTGATTGGCGGGGGGAACCGTGTTGAGTACCTTGTCGCGTTGCTCTGTCGCGGATGCCGCCTCGGCCTTTTTGAATTTCCCGAATCCGGCCGCGGTCAATTTCTTCACCGCATCGGCATAGCTCAGTGCCGACACGTCGGGCACCTCGCGTTGCTCGGGGCCGGTGGACACACTGATCAGAATCTCGTCGCCGGCGTTGACGGAGGTGTTGCCCGCAGGGTCGGTCTTGATGACATGGTCCGGCGGCACGGCGTTGTCGGGTTTCTGCTGGGTGCGGATCTTGAAGCCCTGGGTCTGCAGTTCGGCCACCGCGTCGGCTGAGGGCCGGCCGGCGACGTCGGGTACCTGCACCGCGCGTGGTTTACCGCCGCCCATGTTGATCGCCAGCGTCACCACGACGGTCAGAATCGCCAGAATCGCTGCGGCGCCCAGCCACCGGCCGAACGAACCGCCACGATCGGCGTCCGGATCCCGGTAAGCCGCCGCACGCGCGGCCTCTGCGCGCATGTTCGACCGCGACGGAGCCATCATCATCGTGCGTTCGGCGTGGGTCAGGACCTTGGGTGCATCGGGTTTATCCCCGCTGTGTACCCGGACTAGATCCGCCCGCATCTCCGCCGCGGTCTGGTAGCGGTTGTCGGGGTTCTTCGCCAGCGCTTTGAGGACGACGGCATCTAGCTCAGGGGAGATACCTGCCCGCTTCTGGGACGGCGCGACCGGATCTTCGCGCACATGTTGGTAAGCGACGGCGACCGGAGAGTCACCGACGAAGGGCGGGTCTCCAGTGATCATCTCGTAGAGCACGCATCCCAGGGAGTAGACGTCGGAACGCGCATCGACCGACTCGCCCCGGGCCTGTTCCGGAGACAGATACTGCGCGGTGCCGATCACCGCTGCGGTCTGGGTGACCCGGTTATTGCCGTCAGCCAGCGCACGCGCGATTCCGAAGTCCATCACTTTGACCGCACCGGTGTTGGAGATCATGATGTTGGCGGGCTTCACGTCGCGGTGAATGATTCCGTGTTGATGACTGAAGTTCAGGGCCTGGCAGGCATCGGCGATGACCTCTAAGGCACGCCTCGGGGGCATCGGGCCGTCGTTGTGGACGATGTCGCGCAAGGTGACTCCGTCGACGTACTCCATCACAATGTAGGGCTGCGGACCGGCGGCCGTCGCGGCCTCCCCGGTGTCGTACACGGCCACGATCGCGGGATGGTTGAGCGCCGCGGCGTTCTGGGCCTCGCGTCGGAAACGCAGATAGAAACTCGGATCGCGGGCCAGATCCGCGCGCAGCACCTTGACCGCGACATCGCGGTGCAGCCTCAGATCTCGGGCCAGATGGACCTCCGACATTCCGCCGAAGCCGAGGATCTCCCCCAGCTCGTAGCGGTCGGAGAGGTGCTGGCCGGTCACGGCGGCGGCCCGCCGTCGGGTGCGTCCGGTTCAGGTGCGTCCGGTTCAACGGTGTCGGTGACGGTCTGCTGGATCGGGGTCTGGGTGCGTTCGTTCCGGTCGGCCACGACGAGCAGGATCGCGCTGATGATCGCCAGGGCGCCCAGCACGCCCGCCGCCCAGAGCAGGGCGCGCTGACCCGCGGAGAATGCCCGTCGGGCGGTTGGCGCAGATCGGTGACCGGTGGTGGGCCGGGGCCGCGGAGCCGGTGGGGGTCGCACGTCGGTTCGTGTGGCGCCCGGGATCGCAGCCGGGTTGGCCTTGATGACGGGCGCGGAGTTCGGCCGTGGTGCACGTCGTCCGGAGCGCACCGCGGCCACCGCGTCAGCGAACTGCCCACCGTTGCGGTAGCGCAGGCCTGGATTCTTCACCAGGGTGATTTCGATGAGTTCACGGACGTTGGGTGGCAGATCAGCCGGAAGCGGGGCCGGAGTCTCCTTGATGTGTTTCATCGCGACGGTCAGCGCGCCATCGCCGACGAACGGCCGCTTACCCGAAACCGCTTCGTAGCCAACGACTCCCAGCGAGTACACGTCGCTGGCCGCAATTGCGTCTTCGCCGAGGGCCTGCTCGGGTGCGATGTACTGGGCCGTGCCCATCACCATCCCGGTCTGGGTCACTGGCACCGCGTCGACCGCTTTGGCGATGCCAAAGTCGGTGAGTTTGACCTGGCCGTTCGGTGTGATGAGGATGTTTCCAGGTTTGACGTCACGGTGCACCAGGCCTGCGGTGTGGGCGACTTGAAGTGCCCGGCCGGTCTGCTCGAGCATGTCTAGGGCATGGCGCAGTGACAATCGCCCGGTCCGTTTGAGCACCGAGTTCAGCGGTTCGCCGTTGACTAGTTCCATTACCAGGTAGGCGGTTCGGCCCTCGCCGTCCATGTCGGTCTCGCCGTAATCGTGCACGGCCGCGATGCCCGGGTGGTTAAGCATCGCGACGATGCGTGCTTCGGCGCGGAACCTTTCCAGGAACTCCGGGTCGGAAGAGAACTCCTGTTTGAGGACCTTGACCGCGACCCGGCGACCCAGCCGGCTGTCGACGGCCTCCCAGACCTGGCCCATGCCGCCGGTGGCGATCAGGCGCTGAAGCCGATAGCGGCCAGATAGCGTCACGCCCACGCGGGGGCTCATTGCTTGCCTCGCGTTGCTCGGCTGCGGGGGCTCATTGCTGGCCCTGCAACACTGCTGCGATGGTGGCCCGCCCGATCGGTGCCGCGAGCGCTCCACCGGTCGCAGAAAGACGTTCGCCGCCATTCTCCACGAGCACCGCCACCGCGACCCTCGGACTCTGTGCCGGGGCGAAGGCGATGTACCAGGCGTGCGGCGGGGTCAGGCGGGGGTCGGGACCGTGCTCGGCAGTCCCGGTCTTCGATGCGATCTGCACACCGGGAATCGCGCCCTCCTGCTGGGTGAACTTTTCGGCGCCGATCATCAAATCAGTGAGCTTAGCCGCGACCTGCGCTGAAACCGCGCGACGCTGCTCTTGAGGGGCGGTCGCGCTGATGTTGGACAGGCCGGGTCCTTCAAGGCGGTCCACCAGGTAAGGCGCCATCACCATTCCGGAATTGGCCACCGCCGCTGCGATCATCGCATTCTGCAGGGGGGTCACCGCCACGTCCTTCTGCCCCATGCTGGACATCCCGACCGCGGCGGCGTCGGCCATCGGGCCAATCGTGGATTCCGCAACCTGCAGTGGTATCGACGACGGTGGGCTGTCAAACCCGAACGCGTCTGCGGTGCGGCGCAGCGCATCCGCACCGATCCGGATGCCAAGTTCGACGAACGCGGTGTTGCACGAGCGCTCGAAGGCTTCCCGGAGCGGGGCGGTCGGGGCGCCTCCGCACTGCGCCCCGCCGTAGTTCTCCAGAGTCGCGGTGCTGTCCGGCAGGGTGATCGAGCCGGCGGCGGTCAGCGGTGCGTCCTCGGAGATCCCGGCCTGCAGCGCCGCCGCGGTGGTGATGACCTTAAAAGTCGATCCGGGTGGATAGCGCTCGGCGATGGCGCGGTTGGTCAGCGGCGAGGTTGGGTCGTCACGCAACCGCTGCCAGGCTTCGCCCTGAGCATCGGTTGCATGAGTGGACAGCAGGTTGGGGTCATAGGAGGGTGAAGACACCATCGCCAGGATCTTTCCGGTGGAAGGCTCCAGTGCCACCACCGAACCTTTGCACGGCCCGCCGCAGCCCTGCTGAAGTGCCGACCACGCGGCTTGCTGAACCCTGGGAACCAACGTGGTCTCCACGTTGCCGCCGCGGGGGTCCCGGCCGGTGAAGAAGTCGGCCAGTCGGCGGCCGAACAGGCGCTCGTCGGAGCCGTTGAGGATCAGGTCCTCGGCGCGCTCGAGTCCGTTGCTCGAGTACCGCAGTGAGTAGAAGCCCGTCACCGGCGCGTAGAGCAACGGGTCGGGATACACCCGCAGGTAGCGGTAGCGGCCGTTCGTCGAGAGGGAGTAGGCCAGTAACTGGCCACCCGCGGTGATCTGGCCGCGCTGCCGGGAGTATTCGTCCAGCAGCACCCGTTGATTGCGAGGGTCTGACCGCAGTGCGTCGGCCCGAAACACCTGCGTCACCGTGGCATTGATCAGCAGCACCACGGTCAACGCCATGACCATCATCGAGATTCGCCGAAGTGAGGTGTTCATCAGCGGCTGATCACCTCGGTGGGTGCCGCCGCGATGGGTGTGTGCTGGCTGGTCTGGATCGGTCGGCGCGCGGCGTGAGAGATGCGCACCAGTAGCGCCAGCAGCAGGTAATTGGCCACCAGCGAGGATCCGCCATAGGACATCCATGGAGTGGTCAGGCCGGTCAACGGGATCAGCCCGGTCACTCCACCGACCACGATGAACAACTGGATCGCCAGCGTCGAGGCCAGTCCCGCCGCCAGCAGTTTGCCGAAGCTGTCGCGCACCGCGATCGCGGTGCGCAGGCCCCGCACGATCACGATCGTGTAGAGCAATAGCACGCCGGACAGCCCGACGAGGCCCAACTCCTCCCCCACCACGGCGATGATGAAATCCGTCGAGGCGGCCGGGACGGTTCCGGGTTGGCCGTTGCCAAGACCGGTGCCGAAGACTCCGCCGGTGGCGAAGCTGAACTGGGACTGCACCATCTGGTAGCCGGCACCCGCAGGGTCGGCGAATGGATCCGACCAGGTCTGGACGCGGCCGCGGACATGACCGAAAAGGTGATAGGCCGCAACGCTTCCCGCGGCAAACAGGCTCAGACCGATCACCACCCAGCTGAACCTCTCGGTGGCGATGTAGACCATCACCAGGAACGAGGCGTAGAGCAGCAGCGAGGTGCCGAGGTCCTTTTCGAACACCATCACTCCGACCGAGATGATCCAGGCCGCCAGCAGCGGTGCCAGATCTCGCGGCCGCGGTAGGTCCATCCCGAGGAAATGCTGCCCTGCGCTGGTGAAGAGATTGCGTTTGGCGACAAGGACTCCGGCGAAGAAAACCAACAGCAGGATCTTGGAGAACTCAGCGGGCTGAATACTGAATCCCGGCAGGCGAATCCAGATCTTCGCGCCGTTAGTCTCCGACAGGCTGGCCGGCAACAGAGCGGGAATGGCTAGCAGTACCAAGCCGACCGCGCCGCAGATGTAGTCGTAGCGGGCCAGCATCCGGTGATCGGTGAGGAGGAACACCACCAGTGCGAAGCCGCTGATCCCGGCCAGGGTCCAGAGCATCTGGTGGCCGGCCCCGGGGTTGCCCGCCGGGGTGTCTCCGGCGAGATCGAGCCGGTGAATCAGCACCAGACCCAGACCGTTGAGGAGCGCCACCACCGGGAGCAGTAGGGGGTCGGCGTAAGGCGCGAATCGTCGAACCATGAGATGCGCAATGCTGAACACTGCCAGGAATGCTCCGGTATAGCGCAGCAGGTCCCAGCTCGGGCCGCGCTCCTGATTGGCCTCCACGATCATCAGGGCGACACCGGTGATGAGGGATGCGAAGCACAGCAGGGCTAGTTCGGCGTTGCGCCGGGTTGGCAGTACCGGTATCAGGGCGACAGGCGACTGAGGCGCGGTCGTCAAGAGAGCTTCGCCGGCCGCGGATTGCTTGCCCGTCATGCCGCCGCCCGGCAGTCAATGCCCGGAGCCTGCGGTGGCGCCGGCAGCGCTGTAGTGGGCCCGGTTTTGGTGGAGGAGTTTTTTGGCCGCGGCGGTGCACAGGGCGGCAGTAGTGACGTGCGGGTCAGCTCCCGTAACTGCCCGAAGGCGGCATCGAGGTTCCCGGCCGGTAGCCCGGCGGCTACCTGTGCGCGGCCGGAGGGCTGCAGATCCCCTAAACGCACCGGCGTGCAGTCCAACCCGTCGGTGGGCTGCCCGTAGCTGATCTCGGAAAGTTCGCCACGGTCATTGAGACAGCCCAGCAGGAACGGCTGCTGCAGCCGCACCCCGAGGATCGAACCCTGGATGCCGCGCATGATGGCCACGTTGTCGCCATAGGCGCTGACGTAGTAATAGCTGCGGATGATCTTGTAGCCGATGCCCAGTGCGGCCAGCGCGATCAGCGCAACGACGGTGGCTGCGATGAGGCTTCGCCGTCGCGACCGGGGCGCTGGAGGCGGATCCGGCTCCGGCACAACCCGTTTCGCGGCGGGCGGTCGTGGCGCAATCGCCGATGCTCGGCCGGCGGCAGTATTGGGTGGCACCGTGTCGTCGGCATCGCCTGAGACCGCGCCCGCCAGGATCGGTTGGGTCTGGCCGACGTAGTCGTGGTCGACAACGTCGGCGACAACGACAGTGATGTTGTCGGGACCACCACCTCGCAAGGCGAGTTCGATCAGTCGCTCCGCGCTCTCGGCGACGTCGGGAAGCCGCAGCGCCTCCAGGATGGTTTCTTGACTGACCGGGTCCGACAGTCCGTCTGAGCACAGCAGGTAGCGATCGCCCTCGCGGGCCTCGCGCACGATCAGCGTGGGTTCGACCTCGTGGCCGGTAAGCGCCCGCATGATCAGCGAGCGCTGCGGATGGCTGTGGGCTTCCTCGGCGGTGATCCGCCCCTCATCGACGAGGGTCTGCACGAAGGTGTCGTCCTTCGTGATCTGTGTCAATTCCCCGTCGCGCAACAGGTAGCCGCGGGAATCCCCGATGTGCACTAGACCTAGTCGGTCCCCGGCAAACAGAATGGCTGTGAGAGTGGTGCCCATTCCCTCAAGATCGGGATCGAGGTCCACCTGGTCGGCAATTGCCGAGTTACCTTCGTGCACAGCCGATTCCAGTTTGCTTAGCAAATCGCCGCCCGGCTCGTCGTTATCGAGATGGGCCAGCGCGGCAATTATCAGTTGGGACGCGACCTCCCCAGCGGCGTGTCCGCCCATACCGTCGGCGAGTGCCAGCAGCCGGGCCCCGGCATACACCGAATCCTCGTTGTTGGCTCGGACAAGTCCGCGGTCGCTGCGCGCTGCGTAACGGAGGGCCAAGGTCATGGGCGTAGCTCGATTACCGTCTTGCCGACATGGACCGGTGTGCCGATCGGAACGCGGACCGCGGTCGTGACCTTCGACCGGTCGAGGTAGGTGCCGTTCGTTGAACCAAGGTCTTCGACGTACCAGTCTGAACCGCGCGGCGACAGCCGGGCATGGCGGGTGGACGCGTAATCATCAGTGAGTACCAGGGTGGAGTCATCGGCGCGGCCGATGAGCACCGGCTGGGTGCCCAGTGCGATCCGGGTTCCGGTCAGCGTGCCCTCGGTGACC
>CAIWCQ010000378.1 GCA_903911165.1 uncultured Actinomycetes bacterium
GCCGATGATCCAAGCCGCCCCGGACAGCTGATGCTGGACATCATCCAAACTATTCCCCGGTCGGAATTGTTCAAGCTGAGCGCCGAACAACTGCTGGATATGGCGAGCACCGTGATTGATCTCGGCTCGCGGCGGCGCAGCCTGCTGTTCCTTTCGGCTGACCGATTCGGTCATTTCGTCTCCTGCTTGGTCTACCTGCCGCGCGATCGGTACACCACCGCCGTCCGGTTGGCGATGCAGGACATCCTGCTTCGTGAGTTCGGTGGCGCAAGCATCGACTACTCTGCTCGCGTCAGTGAATCACCCTGGGCAGTAGTGCATTTCACCGTCCTGCTGCGTGACTCACCGGATCGCGAGCCCATCGATACCTCCCAGGCCAACCGCGCCCGGATCCAGGACCTACTCACTGCCGCGACCCGCACTTGGGCCGACCGGCTGCTTAGTTCACCGGGTTCGATCGACCAATCCGTCACCGAGCACTACGCCGAGGCGCTGCCGGAAGAGTTCAAGCAGGTAGTCACACCGGCGGAGGCGGTCGCTGACATCGCCATCGTCGAGGCACTCGAGCGTGATGCGGTCAAGCTGCAACTTGAACCCGGTGAGGGCGGCGAGATTTTCCTAACCTGGTACCTCGGCGGCGGTTCGGCCTCGCTGAGCCAACTGCTGCCGATGTTGGGCTGCATGGGTGTGCAGGTGCTCGAGGAGCGCCCATTCACCGTGATCAGGCCCGACGGACTTACGGTGAAGATCTATCAATTCACCATCCGGCCGGACTCCGCCATCGCGAAGTCAGTGGATCAGGCGGGCAGCAGTGAGTGGGATGCCACCGCTGAAAGGTTCACCGACGCACTCGCCGCCATCTGGCATGGCCGGGTAGAGATCGACCGTTTCAACGAACTGGTATTGCGGGCCGGCTTGAGTTGGCGACAGGTGACGATATTGCGCTCCTACGCCAAGTACCTGCGCCAGGCTGGTTTCCCCTACAGCCAGTCCCGCATCGAGGAGGTGCTCGGCGAACACCCCTCGACGGCGCGATCGTTGGTAGGGCTGTTCGAGGCGCTGTTCGACCCCGACTCCGCTGCCCGGGGCCTCGATGCGAAGGCGGCCGCGATCGCGGTCGCCGGGGATATCGACGCGCTGACGAGCCTGGACACCGATCGGGTGCTGCGAGCCTTCGCGTCCATGATCGAGGCCACGCTGCGCACCAACTTCTTCGTCGACACTGCTGATTCCGCGCGGGCGCGCGATGTTTTGTCGATCAAGGTCAACCCAGAACTCATCTCCGAGTTACCGCTGCCGCGCCCGAAGTTCGAGATCTTCGTTTACTCGCCCCGGGTCGAGGGTGTTCATCTGCGATTCGGTCCGGTCGCACGCGGCGGGCTGCGCTGGAGTGATCGTCGCGAGGATTTCCGCACCGAGGTCCTGGGCCTGGTCAAGGCACAGGCCGTGAAGAACGCGGTCATCGTTCCGGTCGGCGCCAAGGGGGGGTTCGTCGTCAAAAATCCCCCGCCGCTCACCGGCGACGACGCACTGGACCGGGAGGCGACGCGCAACGAGGGAATCGCGTGCTACCGGTTGTTCGTGGCCGGCCTGCTCGATATCACCGATAACGTCCAGCGCGCCAGTGGGGTCCAGCGCGCCAGTGGGCAAGTGGTGGCTCCGCCTCGGGTGGTGCGCCGCGACGGCGACGACGCCTATCTTGTCGTCGCCGCCGACAAGGGCACCGCGACCTTCTCCGACATCGCCAACGACGTCGCCGACTCCTACGGGTTTTGGCTCGGTGATGCGTTCGCCTCCGGTGGTTCGGTCGGCTACGACCACAAGGCGATGGGTATCACCGCAAAGGGGGCCTGGGAGTCGGTCCGACGCCATTTCCGCGAGATGGGGGTGGATACCCAGTCCGAGGATTTCACCGTCGCCGGTATCGGCGACATGAGTGGTGACGTGTTCGGCAACGGCATGCTGCTCTCCGAGCACATCCGGTTGATTGCGGCCTTCGACCACCGGCATATCTTCGTCGACCCCGATCCGGACGCGGCCAGCTCGTTTCAGGAGCGGCGCCGGTTGTTCGATCTCCCGCGATCGAGTTGGGAGGATTACGACTCCACTCTGATCAGCCCCGGCGGCGGGGTGTTCAGCCGTCAGCAGAAGTCGATCCCGATCAGTGCGCGCGTACGCGAGGTGTTGGTTATTGACGAGCAGATCACCGAGATGACCCCGCCGGAGTTCATTCGTGCGATCCTGCGTGCGCCGGTGGATCTGCTCTTCAACGGCGGTATCGGCACATACATCAAAGCCGAGGCCGAATCCGACGCCGCGGTGGGAGACCGCGCCAACGACACTGTCCGGGTCAATGCGAATCAGTTGCGCGCCAAGGTGATCGGGGAGGGCGGCAACCTCGGTGTCACCTCGCTGGGGCGGGTCGAGTTTGATCTCTGCGGAGGTCGGATCAACACCGACGCGTTGGATAACTCCGCCGGCGTCGACTGCTCCGACCACGAGGTGAATATCAAGATCCTGGTTGATTCGTTGGTCGGTGCCGCGAAGATCGACGCAGCCGAGCGCGGTGAACTACTGGCATCAATGACCGACGAGGTGTCCCGGCTCGTGCTCACCGACAATTCCGACCAGAACGATCTGATGGGCACCAGCCGCGCGAACGCTCCGGCGATGCTCAACGTGCACGCCCGGCAAATCCGTCAACTCGAGGAGCAGCGCGGGCTCAACCGGGAACTCGAGGCGCTGCCGACGGACAAGGAAATCAATCGGCGGCTTGAGTTGGGCGCCGGTCTGACCTCACCGGAACTGGCCACCCTGATGGCACACGTCAAGCTTGCGCTCAAAGAGCAGGTGCTGGCAAGCGACATTCCCGACCAAGAGGCGTTCGCCGCCCGGTTGCCGCAGTACTTTCCGGCCCAACTGCGCGACAACTTCGCTCCCGAGATCCGCAACCACCAACTTCGCCGGGAGATCGTGGCCACCATGCTCGTCAACGACATCGTCGACACCGGCGGTATCACCTTCGCCTACCGCGTCACCGAGGACGCCGGCGTGGATTACGTGGACGCGGTGCGCGCCTTCGCAGCAGCCGACGCCATCTTCGGTATCGGCCGCACCTGGCGACGCATTCGCGAGGCGGCTCAGACCGCGGGTATTGCGGTGGATGTCAGTGACCGGATGACGCTGGACTTGCGCCGACTACTCGACCGAGCAGCGCGCTGGTTACTCAACTACCGGCCACAGCCGCTCGCGGTCGGGGCGGAGGTCAACCGGTTTGCGAACAAGGTTGCCGAGTTGACCCCCCAGATGCCGCAATGGCTACGCGGAGACGATCAGTTGATCGTCGCCAAGGAGGCCGCCGAGTTCGCTTCCCACGGGGTACCGCACGACCTCGCCTATGCCGTTGCATCAGGGCTGTATCACTACAGTCTGCTCGACGTTATCGACATCTCCGACATCGTCGATCGCGGCCCGGCCGAGGTGGCCGACACCTACTTCGCGCTGATGAACTACCTCGGGACCGACGGATTGCTCACCGCGGTGTCGGGACTGCCCCGCGACGACCGCTGGCACGCCCTTGCCAGGCTGGCGATTCGCGACGATATCTACGGTTCGTTGCGCGCGCTGTGCTTCGACGTTCTTGCGTCCGGCGAACCCGAGGAGAATGGCCCGGACAAGATCGCCGAGTGGGAGCACAGCAACGGATCGCGGGTCCAGCGGGCGCGCCGGACCCTGGCGGAGATCTACGCCCACGACGCCCGTGATCTGGCCACCCTGTCGGTCGCGGCTCGACAGATCCGCAGCATGACCCGGACAACCGGAACGGGCACGAGTGGCTGAGGCTTTCACCACCGGTGTCCACGTCCGCTGGTCGGATATCGACACCTACCAACACGTCAACCACGCCACGATGGTCACAATCCTGGAGGAGGCGAGGGTCGACTTTCTGCGCGAGCCGTTCGCCGCTGACGTGACGACCATCGGGCTGCTGATCCATGAGGTTCGGGTGCTCTACAAGGGCCAGCTTCGGCTGGCTGATTCGCCGCTGCAGGTGCGTATTTGGACCAAGCGACTACGCGCGGTCGACTTCACCCTCGGCTACGAGGTGCGGGCGCTCGGTGCTGATCCGGACTCCAAACCGTCGGTGATCGCCGAGACCCAACTCGCGGCCGTGCACATCAAAGAGCAGCGACTCGTTCGGCTTTCGGACATTCATCGGGGTTACCTGCAGCGCTGGCTGCGATGACCACCGGATCGGAGCGCGGAATCTGGATCACCGACGCGGGCTATCGCAACGACCTCGGATTGTTCGCCGAACGCGCCCGCCGTCTCGACGAGGCCGCGGTGATCCGCCTGCGTACCCGCGCTGACCGCCTGGTCGGGGCGTGGGTGGCCACCGGATTCGGTGTGCTGGCAGTACGGGTGGTGGCAGGGGAGATCCGACCGGCCGACCTGTCCTGCGCTGCGGATCGGTTGGTGGGCGGCCTGCGCGACGCCGATGACACCGGTTATGTCGATCCGGGTTATCCGATGGACTCGGGATGGCGCGGGGCACTGCCGCCGGAGACCGGGTTTTTCCACGTCGACGACGTGCCGGTGCGGGTGTTGGCCGACCTCGCCCGGCGGGGGGCGGATCTGGCGCGCGAACACGGCAGCGCCCACGGACCGCCGGCTTCGCTGCTTGACCAGGAGGTGTTGCGGGTGGGTTCGGATCTGGCCGGGATCGGTATTCCGATGCGGTGCTTGCTGGCACTGGCGGCGATGCGTTTTCTACCCCAGATTGATGACCCCTTTACCGATGAACCCCGTAGCGATGAACCCCAGGCCGATGAGAACGTCGAACTCGTGCGGGTACGACTGTCGCCGACGTGGCTGCGGATCGATGCCCGATTCGGTTCGGTATTCCGCCGCCGCGGCGA
>CAIWCQ010000379.1 GCA_903911165.1 uncultured Actinomycetes bacterium
CCTCAATGCGCCACTGCGCCCGGCGGTCGGTATCGGGATTGTCCAGGTAATCCCGGGTCAGTGCGACGACGGCGTCGGCGTCGAGGGTAAGGCCCGGCTGCGCACCCAGGGGCCCGGGGGAGAGCATGAACTCGAAGTTCCCGTCGGCGTCGAACGTCAGTGACCGGTCGTTGAGCGTGCCGACGATTCGATTGCTGTAGTGGCCGTCATCCGGACCGCCGTAGACCGTGATCGACAGGTACACCGAGTCCCCGCGATTCCCGCTCACCCGATAGCTGCGGTGGGGGTCGATGGGTGCGAGTTGGTAGAACGCGTCGGAGTTGTCTCCGCCCCACTTCTGGTTCGGGCCGATGATGTCGACGAAGCGGGGATTGTCCTTATCGCCCCACACGTAGGCGTCGACCGCCACCCGCAGCAGGCTGAACGTCAGCCGGTACCCGTCGAGCAGATCGGGTTCCTCCAGCGGCGGATCCGCCGCCAGGAATTTCGCCTCGATGGTCGCGAGTTCGGCGAGCAACCCATGGAACGCCTGCGAGAGTTCGTCGTCAGCCACGCCCTGCACTCCTTTCGGTATGTCGGCACTCCTTTCGGTATGTCGGCACTCCTTTCGGTATGTCGGGGCCAACGGTATGTGGTGACGAACCGTCGTCTTACGCTTTTCTGACCGAGGTCCGAAATCCGTGACGGCCACCCCCGGGTGCCCCTAGCCTCGAACTACACGCTCGTCACTCGAGAGGATTCGCATGAAGACACCGATCCAAGCCCTGATCAGGCCACTGGCCCTGGTACTGGCGGTGGTGGGGTTGACGTTCGGCATCGCGCAACCGGCCCCGGCGGCCGCCGCTGATCTGAACTTCACCGGGACCACCCTGAGCGGCGCACCCTTCAACGGCGCGAGCCTTCAGGGCAAACCCGCGGTGCTGTGGTTCTGGACTCCGTGGTGCCCGTTCTGCAATCAGGAGGCGCCGAACGTCAGCGCGGTGGCGGCAGCTAATCCGAACGTGACCTTTGTCGGGGTGTCCACCCGGGCCGACGTCTCCGCCATGGCGAATTTCGCTTCGAAGTACAACTTGAACTTCACCAACCTCAATGACGCGGACGGCTCGATCTGGGCGATGTTCAACGTGCCCTGGCAGCCCGCCTACGTTTTCCTGCGCCCGGACGGTTCGTCGACCTTCGTCAACAACCCGGTCTCAGCGATGTCCCAGCAGGAACTGACTAACCGGGTGCAAGCGCTGACATAGGTGGAACAGAACCTCGTCGCGCTGGCCTTCGTGGCCGGCATGGTCGCGGCGTTCAACCCCTGCGGGTTCGCGATGCTGCCCGCCTATCTGACCCTGGTGATCGATCCGCAGAGCAGCGGGCAGCTCGCCGCGGTGGGACGGGCGTTGGCCGCGACCGCAGCCATGGCTCTCGGGTTCCTGGCTGTGTTCGGATCGTTCGGGCTGCTAACGGTGTCGGTGGCCTCGACGGTGCAGCAGTATCTGCCGTACGTGACATTGGCGATCGGGGTCAGCCTCGTCGGCCTCGGGATATGGCTGTTGTCCGGCCGGGAACTGCGGGCTCCGAATCTGGCGGGCGGGCGCTGGGTGCCGTCATCGCGATTGGGGTCGATGTTCGGGTACGGCGTCGGCTACGCGATCGCGTCGCTGTCGTGCACGATCGGGCCGTTCCTGGCGGTCACCGGCAGCAGCCTGCGCAAGGGTTCGCCGGCCCAGGGCGTGCTGGTCTACCTGGCTTACGCGGCGGGGATCGCCCTGGTGGTCGGGGTGCTCGCGGTGGCCGTGGCGCTGGCGAGGTCCTCGTTGGTCGACCGGATGCGGACCGTGCTGCCCTACATCAACCGGATCAGCGGCCTGATCCTGGTGGTGGTGGGTCTGTATGTCGGCTACTACGGCTTCTACGAGATTCGGCTGTTCACCGCAAACGGCAGCGCAGACGATCCGGTGGTCGGTGCGGCCGGGCGACTTCAACGGGCGCTGGCGGGCTGGGTCTATACCCACGGCGCCTGGCCGTGGTTGCTGGTCCTGGGTGGGCTCATCGCGGCCGCCGCGGCGCTATGGGCACGACGGCGGATCCACCGGTAGGCCGACTGCGGTTATAGTCGAACTCCCACGCTGGGAAAACAGGTCGAGAGGAACGAGATGAGACAGTCCACCCGCACCTGGGTTGCCGCTGCGGCGGCAGTTCTGGGTCTGACGACGGTGCCGGCGGCGATCGTCACCATCTCAGGCAGCGGAGAGGCCCACGCCGACGTGTGCGCCAGCGCCGGCCGACGCGTCTCGGTCAGTGGTTGCGCCAACCTATCCGACGTGATGGCCCCCTACGTGGTGGAACCCGACGCCTACGCGCCACTGCCCCAGGACATCGCACCCAACGTGAACGCCTGCGTGGGCTACAACGGCCGCTGGGTGAGCGCCAACAGCTGCGGGTAGGTCACCGACGACAAGATGCCCCGCCGCTCGGCGGGGCATCTCGTCTTTGGGCTACTACTTCTTGACGTCGAACCGGTCGAGGTCCATCACCTTGGAGAATGCCGCGGCGAAGTCCCGGGCGAACTTCTCCTTCGCGTCGTCCTCGGCATAGACCTCGGCCACCGCGCGCAGTTGCGAGTTCGACCCGAAGATCAGGTCGACGCGGCTTCCGATCCACTTCTGCTTGCCCGTGGACCGATCCTTGCCCACGTAGGTTTCGTCGTCCTTCGAGGATGGTGACCACTCGGTGTCCATATCGAGCAGGTTCACAAAGTAGTCGTTCGTCAGCCGACCCGGCTTGTCGGTGAACACACCGAGCTTCGAGTCCTTGAAGTTGGCGCCGAGAACCCGAAGGCCACCCACCAGAACCGTCATCTCCGGCACGGTCAGCGTCAGCAGATTGGCCCGGTCGATCAGCATGTACTCGGCCGGCAGGGGGTTGCCCTTGCCGGCGAAGTTGCGGAAACCGTCGGACTTCGGCTCCAGGTACGCGAACGACTCGACATCAGTCATCTCCGGGCTGGCGTCACCGCGACCTGGGGTGAACGGCACCGCGATGTCGAAACCGGCATCCTTGGCTGCCTTCTCGACAGCCGCGACACCGCCAATAACCACGAGATCGGCGAACGACACCTTGGTACCGGACGCCTTCTGGATCTCCTCGAGCTTGCGCACCACCTGGGCGAGCTCATCGGGTTCGTTCGATTCCCAGCCGGCCTGCGGCTGCAGGCGGATGCGGCCACCGTTGGCACCGCCGCGCTTATCGCTGTCGCGGTACGACGAGGCCGCCTTCCATGCGGTCGAAACCAGTTGGGGCACAGTCAGTCCCGACGCCAGGATCTGTTCCTTCAGTTTGGCGACATCATCAGCAGAGATCTTGCTCTGGCCGATGGGGATATTGTCCTGCCACAGCAGTGCTTCCTTGGGAACCAGCGGGCCCACATAACGGGCCACCGGGCCCATATCGCGGTGAATCAGCTTGAACCAGGCCCGGGCGAACGCGTCCTCGAGCTCCCTGGGATTGTCAAGCCAGCGGCGGGTGATCTTCTCGTAGATCGGATCCACCCGCATCGAGATATCCGTGGTCAGCATCGACGGATGGGTCCTGCCGGTACCGAAGGGTTCGGGCACCGAGTTCGCCCAGCCACCGTCCTTGGGCTTCCACTGATGGGCTCCGGTCGGACTCGCGGTCAGTTCCCATTCGTTGCCGTACAGGATTTCCAGATAGCTGTTATCCCACTTGGTCGGGGTGTGCGTCCAGATGACCTCAAGGCCGCTGGTGACGGCGTCCTTGCCGACTCCGGTGCCGAAGTCACTCTTCCAGCCCAGGCCCTGCAACTCGATCGGGGCGTCTTCCGGATCCGGGCCAACGGTTCCGTCGCCGCCGGCGCCGTGGGTCTTGCCGAAGGTGTGACCACCAACGATCAGCGCTGCGGTCTCGACGTCATTCATCGCCATCCGTCCGAACGTCTCACGGATATCCATCGCGGCAGCCAATGGATCCGGAACACCCTCGGGGCCTTCGGGATTGACGTAGATCAAGCCCATCGTGGTGGCGCCCAGCGGGTTCTCCAAGACTCGCTGGCCGGTGTAACGGGCGTCGGTGCCCAACCAGGTGTCCTCGGAACCCCAGTAGATGTCCTCATCGGGCTGCCAACGGTCTTGGCGGCCGAAGGCGAAGCCGAACGTCTTGAAGCCCATCGCGTCCATGGCGTGGTTACCGGCAAAGATCATCAGATCCGCCCACGACAGGCTCTTGCCGTACTTCTTCTTGACCGGCCACAACAACCGGCGCGCCTTGTCCAGGCTGGTGTTATCCGGCCAGCTGCCGATCGGCGCGAAGCGCTGCATACCGGAACCGGCGCCACCGCGGCCATCCTGCACCCGGTAAGTGCCCGCCGAGTGCCACGCCATCCGCACGAAGAACGGACCGTAGTTGCCGTAGTCGGCAGGCCACCAATCCTGCGAATCGGTCATCACCGCTTCGACATCGGCCTTGAGTGCATCGACGTCAATGGTCGCGACCGCTGCGGCGTAATCGAAATCGGAATCCATCGGATTGTTCTCGGCGGGGTACTTCACCAGCATCTTGAGGTTGATCTGGTCGGGCCACCAATCGCGGTTGCTGCCCCCCTCTACCGGCGGCCTGATCCGCATTGGGCAGCCGCCCGCGTTGTCCTCAGCCATTGAATTTCCTTTCAGGAGTGGGTGATTCGAGCCGCGATCACGGTTGTGATCGCAGCGTAGGTCAGGTCGAACAATCTGGGCAGAGTCCCCAGTAGATGACCTCGGCTTCGTCGAGAACGAAACCGTGGTCGGACGCCGCTGTCAGACAGGGCGCGTCGCCAACGGCGCAGTCGACGTCCGCGATGGTTCCGCAGGACCGGCATACAACGTGGTGATGGTTGTCGCTGACCCTCGACTCGTAGCGGGCCACAGACCCCGAGGGCTGAATGCGCCGGAGCAGTCCCGCGTCGGTCAGTGCGGCCAGGACGTCGTAGACGGCCTGCCGCGACACGTCGGGTAGTCCGGCCCGAACCGCGCCGAAAATCGTGTCCGTGTCGGCATGGGGGTGGGCGTGCACCGCGCCGAGAACGGCCACGCGAGGCCGGGTCACCCGCAGGGCGGAGTTGCGTAGAAGCTCCGCATAATCCGACGTTAACGGCACGATTGAGATCCTGCCGCGTTTTCTGGAATCAGTCAAGTGTGTGTCGGGCTCGTTTGGACGATCGGTAAGGTTGTTCCTTGTGTCTCTCTCTACGGTCGCTCTGGAAATGGTGGCGCCCAATACCGATCGCAGCCTGACCGAGCAGTTGGACGAGGCACGCAAGGTTGCCCGGATCTCGACCGAGACCGGACTAGCCGGGCGGATCGGCCACGTGATGATTCCGGGGATGATCGATGAGGACGACGACCGCCCGGTGGAGATGAAACCCAAACTCGACGTCTTGGATTACTGGCAACTCATCGCGCCGGAACTTCCCGGCATCAAGGGTCTGTGCACCCAGGTCACCGCATTCTCCGACGAGATTGCACTGCGTCGGCGAGTAACCGATCTGGTCGCTGCGGGTATGGAGGGCATCGCGTTCGTCGGCGTGCCGCGCACCCTGAACGACGGCGAAGGCGGCGGCGTCGCACCCACCGACGCATTGGCGATCTATCAAGATCTGGTGCCCAACCGCGGGGCGATTCTGATCCCGACCCGCGACGGCGAGGCGGGCCGCTTCGGGTTCAAATGCGCCCGTGGCGCGACCTACGGCATGACGCAGTTGCTGTACTCCGATGCCATCGTCGGATTCCTGGCGGACTTCGCCCGATCCAGCGACCAGCGCCCCGAAATCCTGCTCTCCTTCGGCTTCGTGCCGAAGGTGGAAAGCCGCGTGGGACTGATCAATTGGCTGATCCAGGATGCCGGCAACGCCGCTGTCGCCGCCGAACAGGACTTCGTCACGACGCTGGCCGCCTCCGATCCGGTCGACAAGCGCCGGCTCACCGTCGATCTCTATAAGCGAGTGATCGACGGCGTCGCCGAGCTGGGGTTCCCACTCAGCATCCATTTCGAGGCGACCTACGGGTATTCCGCACCGGCCTTCGATACGTTTGCCGAAATGCTGGCCTACTGGTCGCCGCCGCGCGCGTGAGGAACCGGGCGTGAGGACCTGGATTGACTTCGACGAAGCGCCGGTGTTCGAGATTCCCCTGATCGACGAGATCGGCGGACGTCGCGTCCATCAGGGCATGCTCATCGAGGGCCCGCAGGGGTGGGGGGAGTTCAGCGCGCCCCCCGATGTGGACGACGAGCGCGCGGGACGCTGGCTCACCGCATCGGTCGAGGCAGGCACAGTCGGCTGGCCGGACCCGGTTCGGGGCCGGGTGCCGGTTGCGGTGACGGTACCGGCGGTGGATCCGGATCGAGCCCGGGAAATCGTCGCCGCAGCCGGATGTCGGACCGCGTCGGTCCGGGTCGGCGATCCGGGCGGCACACTTGCCGGCGACATCGCCCGGGTGGCGGCGGTGCGTGAGGCACTGGGACCCTCGGGGTCGATCCGCTGCGATGCCAACGGCAACTGGGATCTCGACGCTGCGGTCGCGGCGATCGCGGCGCTGGATCAAGCCGCCGGGGGACTGGAGTTCATCGAACAGCCGTGCCGCACCCTCGCGGAGGTCTCGGCATTACGCAGGCGGGTGGATGTTCCGGTCGCCGTCGACCAGTCGATTCGGGACGCGCCCGATCCGCTGCGACTGCCACTGGCGTCCTCGGCAGATATCGCAGTGCTGACCGTCGCCGCCCTGGGCGGGGTCCGGCGCGCGCTGCGAGTCGCCGAGTCCTGCGCCCTGCCGTGCGTGGTGTCCGGCTCACTGGAGAGCAGTATCGGGACCGCCGGCGGCCTGGCACTGGCCGCCATCCTGCCCGACACCGGGTACGCGCACACGCTGGGAGTGGGGGTGCTCGGCGGCGATATCGTCAGCGCAGGCCGGGCCCTGATGCCCGTCGACGGCACCCTTCCGGTCTCACCCATGCCACCGGCACCCGATCCCGCCCGGCTGACGCAGTTCGCGGCCGACGACGCGACCGTTGCCCGGTGGCGTCACCGGCTCGCGTCCGTGCGGCGCTACACCTGAGGACCAGCAGCACGTGACCGCCAGCGGCCTGTGACTACCAGCGGACCGTGACTACCAGCGGCCCGTGACCATCAGCGGCTGCGCCAGCCGCCGATCGCGAGTCCAACGCCGATCACCGCAATGATCGGGCCCAGCACCGACCACGTGGTCGTGTTGCTCATCGGGCTGCCCTGCACCGCACCGAATCCCTGCAGGGTGAATAGCACCCCGAATAACGCCATCATTACGCCGAGCGCGCCAACCGTTTTCCGCATGCTGGCGATCTTGCCTGATCGGGCGGGTTTGGCTATCAACGGCTGGCAGTGACACTATATTTTTGCCGGTTCCGCGTTATCCGGTGCTCCGAAACGGTGCGGAGCCACATTTCGCCGCAGGGAAGGCACCAGGGCCAGGTATGTACGACCAAGTCAACGGACTCGAAGCCAGCGCGGACACCCAGGATCCAGGTTTCCGCATCGACCCGGTGCTGGCCCGAAGCTGGCTGCTGGTGAATGGCGCCCAGTACGACAAGTTCGCCCCGGCCGCACGCTCGCGCGCTGACATCGTGGTACTCGACATCGAGGATGCGGTGGCACCGCAGGGCAAGGCGGCCGCGCGGGAGAACGTGGTGCGCTGGCTGGCTGAAGGCAACAACGATTGGGTGCGGGTCAACGGGTTCGGCACGCAGTTCTGGGCCGACGACCTAGACACGCTGGCGAAAACCTCGGTCGGAGGCGTGATGCTGGCAATGGTGGAGTCGGTTGACCACGTCACCGAAACCGCCAAGCGACTGCCCGGCGTCCCGATCGTCGCACTCGTCGAGACGGCTCGCGGCCTGGAGCGCATCACCGAGATTGCGGCCACCAAAGGCACCTTCCGGCTGGCGTTCGGCATCGGCGACTTCCGCCGCGACACCGGATTCGGCGAGCATCCGACGACCCTGGCCTATGCGCGTTCGCGGTTCACCATCGCTTCCAAGGCGGCCCACCTCACCGGCGCGATCGACGGGCCGACGGTGGGTTCGAGCGCACTGAAGCTCAGCGAGGCCACCGCGGTTTCCGCCGAGTTCGGCATGACCGGCAAGATCTGCCTGATGCCCGACCAGTGCGCCACCGTCAACGAGGGGCTCTCACCGTCGCAGGAGGAGATCACCTGGGCGAAGGAATTCTTCGCCGAATACGAACGTGACGGGGGCGAGATCCGCAACGGCTCCGATCTGCCGCGGATCGCCCGGGCCACCAAGATCATCGACCTGGCTCGCTCCTACGGCATCGAGGTGTCGGACTTCGACGACCAGGCCGCGCACGTGGCGGCACCCTCGGACACGTATCACTACTAATTGGCCGACTACTAATTGGCCGACTACTGATTGGCGCTCTACTGATTGGCGCTCACCTGTCGGCGGCGATCAACTCCGCCGCCTTCTCGCCGATCACGACGACCGGGGCGTGGGTGTGACCCCGGATGATCGAGGGCATCACCGAAGCGTCGGCCACCCGCAGGCCGTGCACGCCTCGCACGCGTAGTTGCGGGTCGACGACGCTGTGTTCGTCGCGGCCCATCCGGGCCGTACCCACCGGGTGGTAGAGGGTGTGCGAACAGGTGTCGAGAGCCCGTTCGAGGGTCTCGTCGTCGAGCGTGGTGGCGTGCAACGGTCGGGCGATCGGGCCGATGATGTCCTTGAGTGCGGGGGACCGGGTGATGGTGGCGGTCACCCGCAGGCCGGCCATCATCGCGCCGCGGTCGATGCCGTCCGGATCGGACAGGTAGCGCGGGTCGATGATCGGTTTGTCGGCCGGATCCGCCGAGCGCAACGTGATCGTGCCGGTGCTGCGGGGTTTGAGCAGGACCGGGCCGGTGGCGATGGCATGCCCGGTGTAAGGCTCACCGATGCCCTGGTCGAAGAACGGGGCGGGCGCCCAGATTAGTTCGATATCGGGCAGTTCGAGTTCGTCCCGACTGCGTACGAAGCCGTAGGCCTCGCCGACGTTGGAGGTCAGCATGCCGCGGCGGCGGAGCAGATAGTTCAACAGCTCACGGGGTTTCTCGGCGGTGAGCAGGCTGTCGTCGCGCACATCGAATCCCAGTGTGGCGACCAGGTGATCCAGCAGGTTCTTGCCCACCTCGGGACAGTGGTGGGTGACACCAATGCCGAACTCGGACAACTCTTTTGCATCACCGATGCCGGACAGCATCAACAACTGGGGCGTGTTCACCGCACCGGCGCAGAGCACCACCTCGCGGGCGGCCCGCACCATCTGCCTGCGGCCGTTGGTGTCGTCGAACTCGACCCCGACCGCACGGCTGCCCTCGAAAATCACCCGGCGCACCGTCGAGTCGGTCAGCAGGGTCAGATTCGAGCGGTACAGCACCGGCTTGAGGTAGGCATCCGCCGTACTCCACCGGGCACCGCGACGTTGCGTCACCGCGGTCTCACAGAACCCGTCGAGCATCGGTGCATCGGGCGTGGTCACGCGGTATCCGGCCTGCTGGGCCGCCCGCAACCACGCCGCGGTCGAGGACCGCGGACTGCGCTGCGGCGAGATCACCAGCGCGGAGTTCTCCACCCTGTCGAAGTAGGACCGCAGGTGCGCGTAATCCCAGTCCTCGCCGGCATGCTGCGCCCACTCGTCATAGTCCGCCGGGAAGCCGGGCACCCACATCATCGCGTTCATCGACGACGACCCGCCGAGCATTTTGCCTCGCGGCCAATAGATTTCGCGCCCCGCCACCTCCTTCTGCGGCTCGGTGAGGTAATCCCAGTCCACCGGGCTGCGGAACAGTTTGGAGAAGGCCGCCGGGATGTGGATGAATTTGTCCTTGTCCACCGGTCCGGCTTCGAGGACGACGACGTTTGTTCGCGAATCCGCGCTCAGCCGGTTGGCGAGCACCGCTCCGGCCGATCCGGTACCCACTACGACGAAATCGCATTCCATCGGCGCAGTATAGGCAGGATGGGACCCAACCCACAGAAAGAAGTGCCATGCGCGCAGTGCGGGCCATCGGCGGTGAGCCCACCGTGGTCGAGGTCGACGAACCGGACGGCGACTGGCCGCTCCTTGAGGTCGGCGCGGTCGGTATCTGCGGCAGCGACCTGACGCTGCTGCAGTGGAACCTGCCGACCACCCTGGGTCACGAGATTGCCGGAACCCTCGACGGCCGGGCCTACTGCGTGGAGCCGACAGTGCGGTGCGGCGACTGCGACCAGTGCCGCATCGGCCAGACCCAGCGCTGCCGGGGATCGGCTCGGCACGGCATCATCGGCGCCGCCTTCAACGGTGGACTGGCCGACCGGGTTGCGGTGCCGCGGGACTGCCTGGTGCCACTGCCGGATGGACTGGGAGTCGCCGATGCGTCACTGGTCGAGCCACTAGCAGTGAGTTGGCATGCGCTGCAGAAGGTTTCGGCTGCGGTAGGGGAGCGGGTGCTAGTGGTCGGTGGTGGCAGCATCGGCCTGATGGCGGTGGCGGCAGCGCGCGCCCTGGGCCTGGACGTCGATCTGGAGGCGCGCCACGACCACCAGCGCGAGGCCGGGGAGCGCCTAGGTGCCGGGACCGCGCACGGGGAGTACGAGGTGGTGGTCGAAGCGGCCGGCACCGACTCCGCACTGGCGGACTGTGTGCGCCGGGCCGCGCCGGGCGCGCGGATCGCGATGGCCGGATTCGCCCAGGGCGATCGCAAAGTGCCGGGGATGGCGTTCCTGATGAACGAACTGACCATGGTCGGCTGCAGTTGCTACGACAACGGCGCCGGCGGCCACGAGTTCGCGCTGGCCGCCGCGGCGCTGGCCGCCAACCCCGAGATCGCGGCCACCGTCATCACCCCCCGATTCCCACTGGCCGATGCCGCCGAGGCCTTTCGGGTGGCCGCCGACCGCGCCAGCGGCGCGATCAAGGTGGTGCTGGAGCCCTAGATGGGTGTGATGCAAGCGGCAGAGGTGGGGACTCGGTCGATGTTAAGTTCGCCCTGATGTCCGACATAGAAATCGCGCAGGCCGCGCTCAAGCGGCCCATCATCGACCTAGCGGAACGCCGGTACGGTATCCCCGCCGAGCACCTTGAGCCCTACGGCCACTTCAAGGCCAAGCTGTCTCTGGAGTACATCGAAAGCCTGCAGGACCGTGCCGATGGCGAACTCGTTTTGGTGACAGCCATCAGCCCAACGCCGGCCGGTGAAGGCAAGACCACCACCACCGTTGGGCTTGGCGATGCGCTGAATCGGTTGGGCAAACGCACCATCATCTGTCTGCGGGAGCCCTCGCTCGGGCCCTGCTTCGGCGTCAAGGGCGGCGCGGCCGGCGGCGGTTTTGCCCAGGTTGTCCCGATGGAAGACATCAATCTGCACTTCACCGGCGACTTCCACGCCATCAGCGCAGCCCACAACCTGCTTGCCGCAATCATCGACAATCACATCAAGCACGGCAACTCCCTGCACATCGACCCGCGTCGCGTCACCTGGAAGCGCGTGGTGGACATGAACGACCGCGCACTGCGTCACATCATCGTCGGGCTGGGCGGCGCCGCGAACGGCTACCCACGTGAAAGCGGTTTTGACATCACCGTGGCATCCGAGGTCATGGCCATTTTCTGTCTTGCCACCTCTATCACCGACCTCAAGACGCGACTCGGCGAGATCGTGATCGGCTTGAACCGGCGGCGCGAACCGGTGCTGGCACGTGATTTGAAGGCCGATGGCGCAATGGCAGCCCTGTTGAAAGACGCCATCAAACCCAACATCGTTCAGACGCTCGAGAACAATCTGGCCTTCGTCCACGGTGGCCCCTTCGCGAATATCGCGCACGGCTGCAACAGCGTTTCGGCCACCCGCGCGGCGCTGAAGCTCGCTGATTTCGTGATCACCGAGGCGGGATTCGGCGCCGACCTCGGCGCCGAGAAATTCATCGACATCAAATGCCGCAAAGCAGGCCTCAAGCCCCGCGCCGCCGTCCTGGTCGCCACCGCCCGGGCCCTGAAGTATCACGGCGGTGCGGCACTCGATGCCCTGAACCAGGAAGATCTCGGCGCCCTCGAACGTGGTCTGGTCAACCTTGAGCGGCACTATCAGAACATCACCACGCAGTACGGCCTGCCCGCCGTGGTGTGCATCAATCACTTCACCGCCGATACCCCGGCGGAACTAGCACTGATTGAAGCCAAGGTCGCCAGCCTCGGCGGGCGGGCAGTGGTGGCTCGACACTGGGCGCAGGGCGGTGCCGGCGCGGAGGCGTTGGCCGAAGCCGTGATTGCCGCGGTAGCGAACAATCAGGGTGAGCATCGTTACCTGTACCCCGATGACATGGCGCTGTGGGACAAAATCAAGGCGGTCGCCACCGGTATCTACGGTGCAGCCGACATCACCGCAAGCGCCAAAGTCCGCGCGCAGATTGATGAACTCAATGCCCGGTGGGGACATCTACCGGTGTGTATCGCGAAAACTCAGATGTCGTTCTCCACCGACCCGCGCGCGCTGGGTGCACCCAGCGGCCACACGGTCGACCTCAACGAGGTCCGGCTGGCGGCGGGGGCCGGTTTCGTCGTGGTCATTGCCGGTGGTCTGATGACCATGCCGGGGCTGCCTAAGGTACCGGCCGCGGAGCACATCGACGTCGACGCCCACGGCAACATCAGCGGCCTCTTCTGACGCCGCTCTTCTGACGCCGCGGAGCTACCCGGTCAGCGTCAGCTGATCTTCGGTGTGGAACTGCTCCTCGAGGGTCTCCGGGGAGGCGTCGCGGTCGATCGTGAACAGGTCGGCTCCGCGGGCCGACTCGATGGCGCCGAGGCGGCGGGTGAGCTTGTCGGCGGCGTAGGCGGCCAGTTCGTCGGCATCGATACCAAACGGCGGGTCATCCTGGAACTTCTCGGTACCGGACGACACGCTGCCCACCGCCAGTCCCATCAGCTCGCCCATCCGGTCCTGAACCGCCTGCCAGTTCGCGTCGTCGGCGGCGACATGACGGCGGCAGGTGAAGGTGCCCCACGCCATATGGCGGCGCTCGTCGTCGCCGATGTGCTTGATGACCTTCTGCATGCCGGGCAGGATGCCCCGGCTGCTGCAGACCTTGTTCCAGCCGTAGTAGCCGGTCAGTGCCAGGCATCCCTCGACCACATGGTTGTAGGTGACCGAGGCGCGGATCTGGTTGACCGGGCCGGGGTCGAGTTGCAGTGCGTAGAGGCTCTCCGGTAGTTCGCGGGTGAAGATCTGCGACAGCGGCTCATTGGACTCGACGAACTCGTGTAGGTCCGACTTCACGCCTACCGCGTCGAACCACAGCCGGAACGCCAACGCGTGCTTGGCCTCCTCATAGACGAACTGGGTCAGGTACATCTCGTCGGCGAAGCGGCCCTCGGCGGCCATTGCCGCCACGAACGGCTGCAGATCCTGCGTCACTGACTCCTCGCCGGCCAGGAACTGCGCGGCCAGCATCGTGGTGTACTCGCGCTCGCGGTCGGTCATCGCCGCGAAGTCCGCCGCGTCCTGGCTGAAGTCGATGTCGGCCGGGTTCCAGTGCTTACCGGCTCCCTTGAGGAACAACCGCATCGGGAAGGATTCCTGGCTTAGCCCGCCGGCGCCGAGCGAGGCGTAGCCCGTCCGCTTGCCGTGTTCGATGGTGCGTGTCATGGCGCCAATATTAGGTGCGGTTTCGCGGACAGGCGGCCGGATCGGAACTACAGTCGCAAAGCTATGAGCACCCGGCCCACTCCCGTGCGACCCCGCGGCGAGCCGGCCAGTCTGCGTCGGCTCAGCCGGCAGTTCAGCACGGTGGGCGTCGACATCCCGGCGGCGCGGCTCAGAGAGATCGCCGGCGGGGCCGACGCCACCGATTCCGAACGCCTCGATGTGGGCTTTGCTCTGCTGGCCACCGCAACCCTGGCCGAGGATCGGCACGCCAGGCGACATCGGACACGGCGGCGCTACCTGCATTGGGTCGTCATAGCGGGCGCGCTGCTGGTGGCCCTGAACGTGTTGGCCGGGCTGGGGTTCGTGCTTTTTCAACTCATCGGGCAGGCGCACGCCTAGCCCGAATCCATCGGCCCGAATCCATCGGCCCGAATCCAGCTAGCCCGAATCCAGCTGGCCCGAATCCAGCTGGCCCGAATCCAGCTGCTCAGCCCTACTGTCAGCCGACCACATGCTGATCGGCCACGTCGAGGGCAGCGTCCAGGATTGACAGCCCCTCGGCAGCCTCGGCGTCACTGACGTTGCACGGCGGGCACACGTGAATGCGATTGAAGTTGGCGAACGGCAGCAACCCACCCGACTTGCACGCCGCCAATACCGCGTTCATCGCCGGACTGGACCCGCCGTAGGGTGCCAGCGGCTCCCGGGTGAGCGGATCAGAGACCATCTCCACCGCCCAGAACACGCCGAGCCCACGGACCTCGCCGACGCTGCGATGCCGCTTCGCCAACTCGCGCAGGCCCGGGCCGAGCACCTTATCGCCGATCCGGGCGGCATTGGTCACCATCGCCTCGTCTTCCATCGCGGTGATGGTCGCCACCGCGGCGGCCGTCGCCAGGGGGTGCCCGGAGTAGGTCAATCCGCCCGGATAAACCCGGTCGGCGAAGGTCGAGTAGATGGCATCGCTGATCGCGACGCCACCCAACGGAACGTAACCGGAGGTGACGCCTTTGGCGAAGGTCATCAGATCCGGAACGACATCGAAATGGTCAATACCGAACCACTTTCCGGTGCGGCCGAAGCCCGCCATCACCTCGTCGGCGATGAAAACGATGCCGTAGCGGTTGCAGATATCGCGCACCCCGGCCATATAGCCGGGCGGTGGGATCATGATGCCCGCGGTGCCTGGCACCGATTCCAGGATCAGCGCCGCGAAGGACGCCGGGCCCTCGTGGGCGATGAGGCGTTCGAGGTAGTCCAGCGCACGCTCGGATTCCTGCTCTTCGTTGTCGGCATAAAACGACGAGCGGTAGAGGAATGGTCCATTGAAGTGCACGACGCCACTGCTGGCGTAATCGTTGGGGTAGCGCCGCGGGTCACCGGTGAGGTTGACCGCGGTGTCGGTCCCGCCGTGATAGGAGCGGTAGCGCGCGAGCACCTTGTAGCGGCCGGTGTGTAGGCGCGCCATTCGCACCGCGTGTTCTACCGCGTCGGCTCCGCCGGTGGTGAAGAACACTCGGTTCAAATCACCGGGGGTGCGTTCGGAAATCAACCGGGCAGCCTCCGAGCGAGCAGCGTTGGCGTGCTGCGGGGCGATCGTGCACAACTTGGCAGCCTGCTCGGCAATGGCCGCAATGACTTTCGGATGCTGGTGGCCGATGTTGGTGAAAACCAGCTGCGACGAGAAATCGAGCAACCGATTCCCCTCGCCGTCCCAGACGTAGGAGCCGTCCGCGGCGACGATGGTCATGGGCTTGATCTGTGCCTGGGCCGACCACGAGTGGAAGACGTGCCGGCGGTCAAGTTCGTAGGCGCGCTTCCCCTCGGCAATCGCGGTCTGCAGATCGCGTCCGCCGGGCAGGACCGTCTCGGTAGTGGTCATGAGTGCGAAGTTTAGCGCCGGGCAGCGGGAACGCGACCGCCCGGACCATGGCGACCGTTCGGCTACGTTTCGCCCCGGCTTGGACACTGTTGGATCACGGTTCGACACTGTTGGATCACGGTTCGACAAACGGTCCTGCACCGATCGGATCAGCGGTGGTAGCACGCCGCGGAGTGTTGTAGAAGTGATAGTAGTGACTGATGTGATCTGAGCGCGGCCCTCGAGTGCGCGCTCAATTCAGCGAAGAGCGGGCTCGACGGACGGGCATCAGCCCGGCCGCGACCCGGAGAGGGGATGGAGACACATGAAGCGCATTGGAGCCGTTGTTCTCGGCCTTGTGATGTTGGTTCTGGCGCCCGCCGTGGTGCCGGTTCCGGCGGCTGCGGCCCCGGTATCCCGGGATCAGGCCGTCAGCTACGTGATTGCCCGCGGCCTGGCGCAGCGCGGCGTGCCGTACTCGTGGGCAGGCGGCAATATCGACGGACCGAGCCTGGGCACCGACACCGGGGCGTCGATCGTCGGGTTCGACTCCTCGGGTCTGATCCAGTACGTCTACGCCGGCGTCGGCGCCAAACTGCCGCGTTCCTCGGGTGCGATGTACAACGTGGGTCAACGGGTGACGCCGGCCCAGGCGCTGCCCGCCGACCTGATCTTCTACGGACCCGAGGGCGGCCAGAGCGTCACGATGTTCCTCGGCAATAGCGAGATGTTGGAGGTGACCGACACCGGCGTAGCGGTCTCGCCGGTTCGCACCACCGATATGGCGCCCTACCTGGTTCGTGTCATCGCCTGACGCTCAAGCCGGAGTCAACACCGCCACAACGACTCCTGGGCAACGCTGGCCACCAGCGTGCCCAGGTTGTCGTGGATGGACCCGAAAGCAAGTCCGCGTGCGTCGCTGTGGCTGATCGCGACGGCGTCGTAGCAGTGCCACTGTCGGGGGTCGACTCGTCGGTGCAACCACAGGGCGTGGTCAAGGCTTGCTGCGCCGCCAGGTCCGGGTTCCTGCTCGCCGGGCGGGCGTGCGGTGGACACCATGCCTAAATCCGAGACGAAGGTCAACGCGCAGGCCGCAAGGACAGGGTCATCCTCAATCGGCTCGCGGGAGCGGAACCAGAACGGCTGTTGCGGCCAGGTGGTGTCGGCGTCGGCCGCTACTCGCATTTCGTAGTAGTCGGCCCAACGCTCCGGGGGAGTGACGATGGTTGTGGCGTCGGTGAGCGGTAGCCGGGGAATCACCGGCCGCTGCCAGTCGAGAGTTTTTTCCGGGGAGTGGAATGAGGCCAGCATCTCAAAGATCGGCATGCCGTCCTGGCGTGCGGTGACCCGGCGGGTGGCGAATGAGCGACCATCCCGGGTTGTCTCAACGACGTACTCGACGTCCACCCCGACCCGGCCACCCCTGATGAAGTAGGCATGCAGCGACTGCGGTAATCGCGCACTGTCGACGGTCGCCGCAGCGGCGGACAGCGCCTGTGCGGCAATCAGTCCGCCGAACAAACGCGGACCCGCGCCCAGCGCCGTGGAGGTCCGGAATACCGTGCCATCGCCGTCAAGGCGGACCAGGTCCGCAATCCAGCTCGACATACCCCTCCAGGCCCCTCAGTCATCGCGGCCCCTCCAGGCATTGGCGAGGTCAGGCTCACGATATCCGCAGCGGAAATCTCCGCACATTCAGAACATAAGACCGGCGAGATATGTTGGTGAAATGCGCCTGACCGATGCCTATCGCCGTACCGGGGCCGACGTCCCCTACGGAAATCCGTTGCCCTCGCACGGCACCGAGATGGAGGGCTGGTTCTGGCGGATCACCGACGAGGCAGCCGGACGTGCCCTGATTGCGCTGTGCAGCATCAATCGGCATCCGGCGGGGGACTGGTCCACCACCGCAGTCGGCGTACATCCGGGCCTGGTGGTGCGGTCGGCGGCGCTCGACGCCGCCCGGGCCCAGGAGTCACCGTTCTCGGTGACCGCCGGCGAAGGTGCGGATACCTTTACCGTCGGCACTGATCGGGTCCGGTTCGAACTCGGCGACCTGCGCCTGAACATGGAGATCCGCGATCCGATCACCTGGCCCAAAGCCTTCGGCGGGGGCGGCATCTTCTCGGCGATCCCATTCCTCAACCAGTACTGGCACCCCTACTATCTCGGCGGCAGAGCGAGCGGAAGCGTCGAATACGGCAACGAGAGTTGGTCATTCGACGGTGCGAAGGTCTACGCCGAGCGCAACTGGGGTGCCGGGTTTCCCCTCCGGTGGTGGTGGGGGCAGGCGCACGACTTCAGCGGCGCTGATGTGTGTGTTGCGTTCTCCGGCGGTCTGCTTTCTCTTGGGCCGATCGCCCGCGACGTGAACGGCATCGTTGTCCGGCTCGGCCGCAAGGTCATCCGGATGACTCCGCCGGTTTTAGTGCGATCGCAAATCGGCGACAACCAGTGGTTCCTGCGTGGGCGCTCGCCGCGCTACGAGATCGAGATTGAGGGCGACGGCCGGCACCTGCCACCCCACGTCCTGCCGGTGCCACTGCCAGCCGAGCGGCGCAATATCGATACCGACTTCGAACACCTCGGTGGTCGGTTGCGACTGACTGTGCGAGAGCGCGGACGCCTACTCTTCGACGGCACCTCTGAACTGGCCGCCCTCGAGGTCGGAACCCGGCCCAAATGACAGGTACTACTCAGCGAGCACGCCAG
>CAIWCQ010000380.1 GCA_903911165.1 uncultured Actinomycetes bacterium
ATCCCCGGTCTGCCGTTCGACGAGTCGGCCGGCACCATCCCGCACAGCAAGGGGCGGATCAGCGGCCGGGCACGCGACTACGTCGTGGGCTGGATCAAGCGCGGGCCGTCCGGGGTGATCGGCACCAACAAGAGCGACTCGCAGGACACCGTCGAGAATCTCTGGGAGGACCTGACCGGCGAACCGCAGGGTGAGGTGGGCGCCGACTACGCCGACGAGTTGGCCGCCTGGCTGGCCGAACGCCAGCCACTGGTGGTCACCGACGATCACTGGCAGCAGATCGACGCGCACGAACGCACTACCGGCGAACCGCACGGCCGACCGCGGGTCAGGTGGTCAGCGTGGCCGATCTGCTGCGGATCGCACACGGCTGACGCCGTCCGCACAGTCGGTGCGGCAGGCTCAGATGCCGAGTGTGCGGATTCCTACGCCCGGCCGGCGTGTCGCGGACGAAACCCCACTGTCGGTGGCCGACACACCCGCGGGCTATTCCGGCGGCGCGAACATCCACTTGTCCGGGTTCTTCGGCGAGAACGCCACTGGGATCAGCTGGCCCATGGTCGGCCAGTTGCCGGTGTCCACGGCCATTTGCTGGTAGACCACGTGCTCGTCGACGCCGGGTCCGTTGATCACCCCGCTGATCGTGACGAACTGTTCACCCGGGGCATCCGGGCGCGGACTGACCCCGGTCACCAGCAGGGTGCCGCGGGCCATTTCGCCGCGCGGACCGCGTCGGCCCATCAGTCGAGGACCGATCAGCAGCGCCAACGCACCGACGATCACCAGTAACACCGCGATTTCCATCATGGCTGCCATGGTAGGACTGCACCCATGAGTGGCGAGCGGGAAGTGGCGGCGGACCTCGAGTTGGCATCGACGCTCGCCGACCGTGCCGACGAGATCACCCTCGCCCGATTCGGCGCGCTGGATCTTCGTGTCGACACCAAACCCGATCTGAGTCCGGTCACCGACGCCGACGAGGCGGTTGAGGTCGAGATCCGCGCGATCCTCGCCCGCCAGCGCCCCGATGATGCGATCTTCGGCGAGGAGCAGGGCGGTACGCCGATCCTCGAGGGCCGCCAGTGGGTGGTCGACCCGATCGACGGCACCAAGAACTTCGTCCGCGGAGTTCCGGTGTGGGCCAGCCTGATTGCGCTGCTGGAGGACGGCATCCCGATCGTCGGCATGGTGAGCGCGCCGGCACTGAACCGCCGCTGGTGGGCCGGCCGCGGACTGGGCGCACACACCCGCGCCGCAGACTCCCCGACACGGCGACTCTCGGTGTCATCGGTGGCCGATCTCGACGCGGCCAGCCTGTCCTTCTCGGACCTTTCCGGGTGGGCCGATCTCGGATTGCGGGACCAGTTCGTCACACTCACCGACGCGGTGTGGCGGGTGCGGGCCTACGGCGATTTCTTCTCCTACTGCCTGCTGGCCGAGGGCGCCGTCGACATCGCATGCGAACCGGAGGTGAAACTGTGGGACCTGGCCGCACTTGATGTTGTGGTCCGCGAGGCCGGGGGTGAGTTCACCAGCGTCGACGGTCGGCCCGGACCGCACGGGGGCAGTGCGGTGGCCACCAACGGCCTGCTGCATTCGGCGGTGCTGGCCGCCCTCGCCGTGTGAGGTGTTTAACAGCGTGAGTTGACCTTACTCCGGAGTAAGATCGGCCGGTATGACGGACATGGTTCCGACCCGACCACCCAGCGCGCGGTCCCGCGACAGTGCGATCGGCCAGTACAAACACAAGCGCTCGGTCACTGATTTCGGCCTGGGCCTGCTGGCACCTGTGCTCGGCGGCAAATTCCTGGACCGCTACCACCTGCGCGGCCCGTTCAACCGCGGGCTGAAGTTCGGCGTCACCCGGGTGTTCTCCGCCGCCGGTGCATCGACTCGACAGTTCAAGAAGATCCAGGGAGTCGGCAAGCCGCCGACCCGACTGGAACCCAGCACTGCCGACTACTTCGACCTCACCCCCGACGACGACCAGAAGATGATCGTCGAGACGGTCAACGAGTTCGCCGAGGAATTCCTGCGCCCGGCCGCCCGCGATGCCGACACCGCGGCCGCCTCTCCGCCCGAGCTCATCGCCAAGGCAGCCGAACTCGGCATTACCGCGATCAAGGTTCCGGAGGATTTCGACGGCATTGCCGAGAACCGCACCTGCGTCACCAGCGCGCTGGTCGCCGAAGCACTGGCCTATGGCGATATGGGGCTGGCGTTGCCGATCCTGGCGCCCGGCGGGGTGGCCTCGGCGCTCACCCACTTCGGCAGCGCCGATCAGCAGGGCACCTACCTGAAAGAGTTCGCCGGGGACAACGTCCCGCAGGCCTGTGTGGCGATCACCGAACCGCACCCGCTGTTCGACCCGACCATGCTGAAGACCACCGCCGTGCGCACACCGAGCGGCTACCGGCTCGACGGCGTCAAGTCGCTGGTGCCCGCCGCCGGATCGTGCGAATTGCTCATCGTGGCAGCACAACTCGACGGCCGGCCGACGATGTTCATCGTCGAGACATCCAGCCAGGGCGTGACCATCAAGCCCGATCGCAGCATGGGCATCCGGGCCGCGGCGCTGGGCCAGGTCGCGTTAGACAAGGTGGCGGTCCCGCTCGATGCGCGCCTCGGTGGGGACGCCGACTACTCCGAAGCCATTGCGCTGTCTCGGCTCGGCTGGGCTGCCTTGGCCGTCGGCACCTGCCACGCCGTACTCGACTACGTGATCCCCTACGTCAAGGAACGCGAGGCGTTCGGCGAACCGATCGCCCGCCGCCAGTCGGTGGCCTTCATGTGCGCTGACATCGCCATCGAACTCGACGGCCTTCGCCTTCTCACCTGGCGTGGGGCCGCGCGAGCCGACCGCGGCCTGCCGTTCGCCCGGGAAGCCGCCCTGGCCCGAAAATTGGCCGCCGACAAGGGAATGCGGATCGGTCTCGACGGTGTGCAGTTACTCGGCGGTCACGGCTATACCAAGGAACATCCGGTCGAACGTTGGTACCGCGATCTGCGGGCCGTCGGCGTCGCTGAAGGAGTGGTGGTTCTCTAAATGGCAATCAATCTCGAAATGCCTCGCAAGCTTGAGGCCGTTATCGACATCGCGCACGAAGGTGCGGCACGGATGCTGCGGCCCATCTCGCGCAAGTACGACCTCGACGAGCACGCCTACCCCGTCGAACTCGACACCCTCGCGACCCTGTTCGAGGCGATGTCAGAGTCCAATAAGTCGCTCGCGGGTACCGACGCATTCCGCGATACGCAGGACGGCCCGAAGGGAAATATCAACGGCCCCAACATGTCCGCGCTCGTCAATGCTCTCGAGATCGCCTGGGGCGATATCGCCTTACTGCTCTCAGTACCGCGCCAGGGCCTCGGTAATGCAGCCGTCTCAGGAGTAGCCACCGACGAGCAACTACAGCGGCTCGGCAAGGGAATCTGGGCGGCGATGGCGATCACCGAACCCTCCTTCGGTTCGGATTCGGCGGCGGTGTCGACGACGGCGGTGCTCGACGGCGACGAGTACGTGATCAACGGCGAGAAGATCTATGTCACCGCAGGGTCGCGAGCCACCCACATCGTGGTGTGGGCGACTCTGGACAAGTCGCGCGGCCGGGCCGCCATCAAATCGTTCATCGTGCCGCGCGAGTACCCCGGGGTCAGCGTGGAACGCCTCGAACACAAACTCGGCATCAAGGCCTCCGACACCGCGGCCATCCGCTTCGACAACGTTCGGGTCCCCAAGGACTTCCTGCTCGGCAGCCCCGAGATCCAGGTGGAGAAGGGCTTCGCCGGGGTGATGGAAACCTTCGACAACACCCGGCCCATCGTGGCGGCGATGGCCGTCGGAGTGGCGCGGGCCGCGCTCGAAGAACTGCGCACCATCCTCAGCGACGCGGGCATCGAAATCTCCTACGACAAGCCACCGCACGCCCAGAGTGCCCCCGCAGCGGAGTTCCTGCGGATGGAAGCCGACTGGGAAGCCGGCTACCTGCTGACGCTTCGCTCGGCCTGGCAGGCCGACAACTCGATCCCGAACTCCAAAGAGGCCTCGATGGGCAAAGCCAAGGCAGCCCGGGTGGCCAGCGACATCACCCTCAAGGCCGTCGAAATGGCCGGCACCACCGGCTACTCCGAACAAACCCTGCTGGAGAAGTGGGCGCGGGACTCCAAGATCCTCGACATCTTCGAGGGCACCCAGCAGATTCAACTTCTCGTGGTGGCCCGTCGGCTGCTGGGGCTGAGCTCAGCGGAGCTCAAGTAGTCGCTACCGTCATAGCCATGGAATCCTTCAGGGCACTCGTCGCGCGCGCCGACCGCGACACCATCACCGCGGCGATCGAGACCCTCGATGCGGCTGAGTTAGGACCCGGCGACGTCACCATCCGGGTGGCCTATTCGAGCGTGAACTACAAGGACGCCCTCGCCCTGACTCCCCGCGGCGGCGTGGTGCGGGAGTATCCGCTGGTTCCGGGCATCGACCTGACCGGTGAGGTCATCGAGTCCACGTCACCCGAATTCGCCGTCGGTGACAAGGTTTTAGCGCACGGCTACGACATCGGGACCGGACGTCACGGCGGCTACGCCGAGTATGTTCGGCTACCCGCCGATCAGGTCGTCGCCCTCGGACGACTGACACCCCGCGAAGGAGCCGCGATCGGGACCGCCGGCTTCACCGCAGCCATGAGCGTGCAGGCACTCGTCCGCCACGGCATCACCCCCGACGATGGGCCGATCCTGGTGACCGGCGCCACCGGAGGCGTCGGTTCGGTCAGCGTCGACCTGCTGGCCGCCGCCGGTTTTGAGGTCGTCGCCTCCACCGGTAAGCCCGAGGCCGCCGAATTTCTGAAGTCGCTGGGCGCCGCGGAGGTGATCGGTCGCCTGCCCGCCGATCCCGACGCCAAACCCCGGCCACTGGCCAAGACTCGCTGGGCCGGCGCGGTCGACTGCGTCGGTGGGGCCACCCTGGCCGATGTGCTCAGCACGCTGAACTACGGCGGTGCGGTGGCCGCCAGTGGCCTGACCGGAGGAGCGGCGCTGAACACCACCGTGATGCCGTTCATCCTGCGCGGCGTCAGCCTGCTGGGCATCGACTCGGTGCTGATGCCCATCGGCCCCCGTCGCGCGCTATGGAAGCAACTTGCCGGTGTGTTCAAGCCGCCGCATCTCGCCGACGTCACCCATGAGGTCGAGTTGGCCGACGTGGTCTCGGTGATCGACCAGGTGCGGGCCGGCAGCTACTCCGGCCGGGCGGTGGTTCGGGTCGGCGGCTGACTCAGCCGAGCAGGACCCGCTGCAGGTCCGGCTTCATTGCCTGCAGTTCGCGTCCCCAGTAGGCCCAGCTGTGGGTGCCGTTGTCCGGGAAGTTGAATACCCCGTTGCGACCGCCGGCCGCGAGGTAGTTGTCCCGGAAGGTGCGGTTGGTGCGGATCGTCAGGCCCTCAAGGAAGGTGGCCGGCACGTCGCCGCCACCAAGCTCGTTGGGCTGGCCGTTACCGCAGTAGACCCACAGGCGGGTGTTGTTGGCCACCAGGCGCGGGATTTGCACCATCGGGTCGTTGCGCTGCCACGCCGGATCACTCGACGGGCCCCACATGTCCTTGGACTTGTAACCGCCCGCATCACCCATCGACAGGTTGATCAAACCCGGCCACCAACCCTCGGAGGGGTTGAGGAAGCCCGACATCGAACCCGCGAAGACGAACTGCCCCGGGTGCCACGCGGCCAGGCTCATCGAGGCCGAACCCGCCATCGACAGACCGATCGCGGCGTTGTTCGTGGGCCGCACCTGGCGGTTGGCCTGGAGCCACGCCGGGGCTTCCTGGGTCAGGAAGGTTTCCCACTTGTAGGTCGAGCAACCGGCCTTGCCGCAGGCGGGCGAGTACCAGTCGGCGTAGAAGCTGGACTGCCCACCGACCGGCATCGAGACCGACAGACCCGAGTCGAGGTACCACTCGAAGGCCTGGGTGTTGATGTCCCAGCCGTTGAAATCCTCTTGGGCGCGCAGGCCGTCGAGCAGCCAGACGTTCGGCGAGTTCTCGCCCCCGCTTTGGAACTGCACTCGCACGGTCCGGTTCATGCTCGGCGACGGCACGTCAAGGTATTCCACCGGCAGGCCGGGCCGCGAAAATGCGCCCGCCGTCGCCGACTCCCCAACCAGGCCCATCAGGCCCGGGAGGGCTGCCGCAGCAACCGCCGCGACCGCAACCCGGCGCGACCAACCGCGCACCTTGTCGAAGACAGATTTCACCAATCCACCCAGCTTTCTGTGATTCCGTTTGTCCGACTGCAGAGACGAGTAAAACACGGTCACGCGAACGCAGCGAAATTCAGCGCCGTTACCGGGTCGTGACCTCCTTGTCAGAAATCGGGTCAAAAACTAAAGTCGACTTCAGTTTTCCTGCTGATCGACCCCGGGAGTGCCCATGGAATCCTTCGTTCACCTGCGCAAAGGCACCACGCCGCGGCGTCTGCACGCCGATCTGAACGGGCTCAAGGACGACGAATTGGGCCGCGGTGGGTTCACCGGGCGAACCGCCAGCATGTACCGCCGACACGACCCGACCCGGTTCCGAGCGGTGGGCCCCCTGCGGCCCGTGGACGTGCTGGCGGATCAGCTCAAACCCGCCGACGCCACCGACGCGTCGGGCGCCCCCATGCTGCTGTTCTCCAACTCCGACTGCCGAATCTCCCTGAGTCGCCGGTCCGAGGCCATGCCCTTCCATGTCCGCTACATCGACGGAGACCTGCTGTGCTTCGTCCATCAGGGATCCGGGCGTCTGGAAACCGAATTCGGTCCGCTGAACTACCGCACCGGCGACTGGATCTACCTGCCCAAGGCATGCACGTGGCGGCAGGTGCCGAACAAATCGAGCGAAAGCACCTGGCTGATGATCGAGGCCACCGACGACTTCCGCGCTCCCCCGCCCGGTCCGCTGGGCCGGCACTGGCCCTTCGATCCGTCGCTGGCCACCATCCCCGAACCGGAACCCGTCGACGATGACGAACGAACCGAATACGAAGTGCGGTTGATGCACCGCGGCGTCGACGGCGTCGAGATGACGTCGCTGTTCTATGAACACAATCCGCTCGACGTCGAGGGTTGGCAGGGCGACAACTTCCCCTTCACCTTCAACATCGAGGACTACCACGTCGTCATGTCCAACAGCGTGCACCTGCCGCCCATGGTGCATCTGTTCATGGAGGCGACCGGGGTGTACGTGTGCAACTTCTTGCCCAAACCGGCCGAGGGCGTGCCGGGTACCGAACGCACCCCGTGGTACCACCGCAACGTCGACTTCGACGAGATCGCGTTCTTCCACGGTGGCTCGCTCTACGGCATCCCGATGCCGTCGGGACTTATCAGCCACGCTCCCCAGGGTGTGCACCACGGCGCACCGGAAAAAGCCCGCGAACACGCCCGGCGCAAGTTCGACGACTTCTCCACCATCGACTGGAAGGTGATCGCCGTCGACACCCGGCAGCGACTGGTGCCGTCGGCCGAGGTGCTGGCGCACGATCTCGCCCAGCACTCGTGAGCAGACACGACTACGAGCGGGTCCCGTATCTGGTTGCCTTCCAAAACAATTCCGGAGTCCGCGATGTCTATGGCGGGTTGGCGGAGTTGGTGGTGCTGGAGTGCTACCTCCTGCGCCCCGACGTCGAAGCCGACACCGGAGCCGCCGGGCCGGCGACAGAGGACACCGTGCTGGTGTTGATGCACCCGATCGGTGGCGGTGCCTACCTGCCGATGGTCAACGCCCTAGCCCGGGCCGGCCATCACGTCATCTACGCCGGCAGCCGGTACCGCGGCACTGACTCCAACCTGATCATGGAGAAGGTCGTCGAGGATCTGGGCAAGGTCATCTCCGATGCCAAAGATCGTCTCGGCTACTCGAAGGTGGTGCTGGCCGGCTGGAGTGGCGGCGGATCGTTGTCGCTCTATTACCAACAGCAGGCCCACGCTCTGGACCTGCCACCGGCGGACGGGATCATGCTGCTCGCCGCCCATATCAGTCGGCACGGCACGCTCACCGAGTGGCTGGACGCTTCGATCCTCGACGAGTCCGACCCGACCCGCCGCGATCCCGAACTCGACCTCTACAACCCGGACAACCCCAACCAGCCGCCGTATACGCCCGAATTCCTTGATCGGTACCGGCAGGCACAGATCGCCCGCAATCGACGAATCACTAAGTGGGTCAAGGAGAAACTGGCCGAACTGGAGGCCCAGGGACGCGCAGACGAGGAGTTCTGTTTCGTCGTGCACGGCACCATGGCCGATCCGCGCTGGCTGGATCCGACCGTCGACCCCAACGACCGCACCCCCGGCACCTGCTATCTGGGTGATCCGCGGGTGGTGAACTCGAGCCCGGTCGGGCTAGCCCGGTACAGCTCGCTACGCAGCTGGCTGTCGCAATGGAGTTACGACGACGCCCGCGGCGACGGAGTGGTCTGCGGGCGCGATGTCGCGGTGCCGGCACTGGTGATCGGCAATCTCGCCGACGACGCCTGCACACCGAGCCACACCCGGCGGCTGTTCGAGGCAATCGGACATCTTGACAAGGAGATGCACGAGATCGTCGGCGCCAACCACTATTACGCGGGGCCCGATCAGCGCGAGACGCTGAAGAAGGCCGTCGGGATCGTCACCGACTGGCTTGCCCGGCATGATTTTTCACGGACCGGCCGATGAATGGACCCGGCGCCCTGGACGGAATCCGGGTGCTCGAGATCGGAACCCTGATCTCCGGGCCATTCGGCGCCCGTCTGCTCGGCGATATGGGTGCCGAGGTCATCAAGATCGAGCCGCCCGACACACCCGATCCAATTCGTATCTGGGGTCAGGCCGAACTCGA
>CAIWCQ010000381.1 GCA_903911165.1 uncultured Actinomycetes bacterium
CGCGGCGGCGGCAAGGTCGCGCGTGCGTGTCGGTCCCATCAGGTTCCAGAATCCCTATCGGTTGGACAATCCCTATCGGTTGGACAAGCCCGGTCGAACGTCAGCCTCAGCGCAGTCGACCGGACGCCGTCGCGCTCGGCCGGGTCGAGGCCGTCCAGCAACTCGGGTAGCGGCCGGCGCTGACCCGCCACGGTCAGTTCGGCGGTCGGGTCGACCGCGAGCCACGGCAGCAGGACGAAAGCCCGCTGGTGGGCTCGCGGGTGCGGCAGCGTCAGGTCGGCGTCGGCACTGATCACTTCATCGCTGAGCACCCGATCATGTGGCCCGCTCGCGTCGAAGCAACAGATGAGGTCGACATCGAGGGTTCGCGGCCCCCATCGCAGGTCGCGCACCCGTGCGTTGTCCAGTTCCAAGGCCTGGGCGCGCCGCAACCAGCCATGCGCGTCGGTTCCGGCGTCATCGGCGAGCACGATCGCGTTGAGGAAGGGCTCCTGGGAAACCCCGCCCCACGGGTCTGTCTCGTAGACCGGCGACACCGCGCTGACCGTCTCACCAAGCCCGTCGACGGCAGCCTGCAATCGGGCCAGTCGATCGCCGAGGTTGGAACCGATGGACAGTACGACGCGACTCACGTCGGGCCCACCGCGGGACCGGGCTGGATGCGGCCACCGCGGCGGGAGCGGCGGGCGACCACGGCCACGTCGGCGAACGTCAAGGGGATCGGCGCCTGAGGTTTATGCACGACCACCTCGACGGCATGCACCCGGTCATCGCCCATCACGTCGTCGGCGATCTCGGCGGCGACGGTCTCGAGGAGGTCGCGGGCGGGACCACCGACGATGTCGGCGGCGCGCTGGGCCAGCACGCCGTAGTCGAACGTGTCGCCCAAGTCGTCGCTGGCGGCCGCCCCGGAAAGGTCCATCCAGACGGTGACGTCGACGATGAAGTCCTGGCCGTCTCGACGTTCGTGATCGAATACCCCGTGATTGCCGCGCACCGCCAAGCCGCGCAACTCGATGCGATCAGTCATCGTTTCCCTCCGTGTCGTGCTGCCAGGCCCCGATCACCTTGAGCGCGTCAACGCTGGCGCGCACGTCGTGGACGCGAACTCCCCATGCCCCGTGCATCCCGGCCAGCGCGGAGACGACCGCGGTGGCGGTCTCGCGGCCACCCGGCGGTCGCGGCGTGCCGTCGACGTCGGCCAGCAGGGAGCCGAGGAAACGCTTGCGTGACGCTCCGACGAGTACCGGGATACCGGTCGCGGCCAACTCGGGTAGAGCGCGCAGAAGTGCCCAATTGTGTTGCGCGGTCTTGGCGAAACCGAGACCCGGATCGATGATCAGCTTGCTGCGGTCGACGCCCGCGGCCACCGCAGCGTCAACGCAGGCGAGAAGTTCGGCACGGACCTCGGTCACGACGTCACGATAGAACGGCACCTCGTGCGGTTGGTCGGCTCGGACCGAACGCCAGTGCATCAGGATCCAGGTGACGTCCGCGTCGGCAACCAGCGCCGCCATGTCCGGATCGGCGCGGCCGCCACTGACGTCGTTGACGATACTGGCGCCGCTTTCCAACGCAGCCCGCGCCACCGCGGAATGCATGGTGTCGATACTCACGGTGACGCCGGCGGCGGCAAGCTCTTTCACGACAGGAATGACCCTGGCGATCTCGACATCGGGATCGATGCGGGTCGCACCGGGCCGGGTGGACTCACCGCCGACATCGATAATCGCGGCCCCTTCGGCGACCAGGGCGAGTCCGTGCTCGATAGCCCGGGTGGAGTCCAGAAAAAGTCCCCCGTCGGAGAAGGAGTCATCGGTGACGTTGACGACCCCCATCACCTGCACGCGGGGCGACCTCACTTGCGGAGAATCAGGCCCAGCGCCTCGGATCGCGATGCGTCATCGGTCTTGAACTGTCCGCGCACCGCCGACGTCACGGTGACCGAACCCGCTTTACGCACACCCCGCATCGCCATGCAGAGATGCTCGGCCTCGATGACCACGATGACGCCGCGCGGCTTGAGTTTACGGACCACGGCGTCGGCGATCTGGCCGGTCAGTCGCTCCTGCACCTGGGGACGTTTGGCATACAGGTCAACCACCCGGGCCAGCTTCGACAACCCGGTCACCCGGCCGTCTTTGCCGGGGATGTAACCGACGTGCGCCATTCCGTGAAAGGCCACCAGGTGATGCTCGCACGTCGAATACATCGGGATTTTGGTGACCAGTATCAGCTCGTCGTGGTCCTCGTCAAAAGTGGTCTCCAACACCGCATCCGGGTCGGTGTAGAGCCCGGCGAACATCTCTCGATAGGCTCGCGCAACGCGGGCCGGGGTGTCGAGCAGTCCCTGGCGATCCGGATTCTCACCGACGGCCAGCAGAAGTTCACGGACCGCCGCCTCAGCGCGGTCCTGATCGAACTCAGAGATGTCGAGCGAGATCGAGTCGCGCTTCGGCATGGATTCTCCATCCGTTAATCGGCCGTGTGCCGATGGTGTCCGTTAATCGGCCGTGTGCCGATAGTGATCCTCGCCCGGTTCGTCCTGGGGGCCGGCGGCCGAATGAGTGGGTGTGGGGTGAGGCTGTTGCTGCGGATGGGGCTGGCCCGCGTGCTGCGGCGGCGCGCCCCATCCTGGCGGGGGCGGGTACCAGTAGCCCTGCTGCTGGGGCGGCGGCCAACCGGGAGCCTGCCACCCCGACGGTGCGCCGTAGTTGGGCTGCGCCGGACCGTTCTGCGCGTGGTGGCGTCCGGTGGGATGGGCGCCATTGCCGTTGTTGGTCGGCTGCTGTTGCGCATGCACGGCACTGGCCGCGGCGATCGCGTTCTTGTACGCGGGCTCCGGCACCGGTTGCGGCCAGGGTTCCCCACGCTCAATTGCCAACTCACCCGGGGTTTTGATGGGCGGCTTGTCCGAGGGGATCCGGCCGCCGAAATCGTCGAACACCGATAGGCGCGGACGCTTCTGGATTCCGGCGAAGATGACCTCAAGCTCAGCGCGGTGCAGTGTTTCCTTCTCCAGGAGTTCCGCGGCCAGCACGTCGAGCACGTCGCGGTGCTCGGTCAGGATCGCCCACGCCTCGTCGTGCGCGGCCTCGATCAGCTTACGGACCTCGTCATCGATGTCACGGGCGACTTCGTGGCTGTAGTCGGCCTGGGTACCCATGGTGCGACCGAGGAACGGATCGCCATGCTCGGTGCCGTAGCGCACCGCACCGAGCTTGGAACTCATGCCGTACTCGGTGACCATCGCGCGCGCAATCTTGGTGGCCTGCTCAATATCGGAGACCGCACCGGTGGTCGGCTCCCGGAACACCAACTCCTCGGCGGCCCGGCCACCCATGGCGAACACGAGTCGGGCGATCATCTCCGACCGGGTCATCAAGCCCTTGTCATCCTCGGGTACCGACACCGCGTGCCCACCGGTGCGGCCGCGGGCCAGGATGGTGACCTTGTAGATCGGCTCGATATCGGACATCGCCCACGCCGCCAGGGTGTGGCCGCCCTCGTGGTAGGCGGTGATCTTCTTCTCCGTCTCGCTGATGATCCGACTCTTGCGACGCGGGCCGCCGATGACCCGGTCGACGGCCTCTTCCAGCGCAGCCCCGGTGATGACGGTCCCGTTCTCGCGGGCAGTGAGCAGGGCGGCCTCGTTGATCACGTTGGCCAGATCCGCACCCGACATACCGACGGTGCGCTTGGCCAGACCGTCGAGGTCTGCCCCCGGTGCCAGCGGCTTGCCCTGCGAGTGCACCCGCAGCACCGCCTTGCGGCCGGCCAGGTCGGGAGAGGACACCGGGATCTGCCGATCGAATCGACCCGGACGCAACAGAGCCGGGTCCAGAATGTCGGGCCGGTTGGTGGCGGCGATGAGGATGACGCCCTGGCGCTCACCGAAGCCATCCATCTCGACGAGTAACTGGTTGAGGGTCTGCTCACGTTCGTCATGGCCGCCACCCAGACCGGCGCCGCGCTGGCGGCCGACGGCGTCGATCTCGTCGACGAAGATGATCGACGGAGCGTTCTGCTTGGCCTGTTCGAACATGTCGCGCACGCGGGAGGCGCCGACGCCGACGAACATCTCGACGAAGTCCGAGCCGGAGATGCTGAAGAACGGCACGCCCGCCTCACCGGCCACGGCCCGGGCCATGAGCGTCTTGCCGGTGCCCGGGGGACCCACGAGCAGAACGCCGCGCGGGATGCGCGCTCCGAGGGAGTTGAACTTCTCGGGGTACTTGAGGAACTCGACGACTTCCTGGAGCTCCGTCTTGGCCTCGTCGACGCCGGCCACGTCGGCGAAGGTAGTCGTCGGCATGTCCTTGTTCAGTAACTTGGCCTTGGATTTGCCGAAGCCGAAGCCCATCCGGCCGCCGGTCTGCATCCGGGAGAACAGCACGAACAACCCGACCAGCAACAGCAGCGGGAGCATGTAGATCAGCAACGAGCCCAGCATGCTGGGTTGATTGACCGTGGTGTTTGACTTGATTCCCTTGGCGTTCAGGGCGTCGAACAGCGGAACCGCGTATCCGGTCGGATACTTCGCAATCACCTTGGTCGACTTCGCGGTCTCGTCGGTGGCGCTCTTCAACTCCAGCCGCAACTGCTGCTCACGGTCGTCGATCTGGGCGGACTTGACGTTGTCGGCGTTGATCTGGGCCACCGCCACCGACGTGTCGATCGGCTTGAACCCGCGGGTGTCGTCGCTGAAAAAGACGAACAGCCAGCCCAGGAGCAACACGGCGGAGATCACCGTCAGTGTGCGCACAACAGTTTTCCGGTTCACAAGCGTCGGCCCCGGGGGCCCGTCCTTCCGTCTGCTCAGCGTTGAACGACCAGGTTACCGCTACCCCGACGGCGGGTGCCGCGCCGAGGGTTTCCGTCACCGTTTGGTTTCCAATCCCCGGTGAGTCCCGGCGCCGGATCGCGGTGTGCTTGGCTGGGGCAGGTGGGGGCCCCGATCGAACGGTTCGTCGACGTCAACGGCGTCCGGCTGCGGGTTCTCGAGGCCGGCCCGGCCGACGCCCCGACCGTGATCCTGGCCCATGGCTTCCCGGAACTGGCCTACTCCTGGCGCCACCAGCTACCTCGCCTGGCCGAGGCCGGCTATCACGTGCTGGCACCCGACCAGCGCGGCTACGGCGGATCGACCCGGCCGGACGCGATCGAGGCCTACGACATCGCGGCGTTAACCGGAGATCTGGTCGGCCTGCTCGATGCGGTCGGTGCCGAGCGCGCCGCCGTCATCGGTCACGACTGGGGAGCGGTGGTCACCTGGAGCCTGCCGTTGCTGCACCCCGACCGGGTTGCCGCCGTCGCGGGTTTGAGCGTGCCGCCGGTGCCCCGGCCGCTGACCCCGGTCACCGACGCGTTGCGCCGGATGTTCGGGGAAAACTTCTTCTACATGCTGTATTTCCAGCAGCCCGGTATCGCCGACGCCGAGATGGCCGCCGACCCACGCCGCAGCCTGCGCAGGATGCTCGGCGGGATGGGAACACCGTCCGACGACGCCGCTGCGGTGCGGATGGTGGCACCCGGGCCAGAGGGATTCATCGACCGGCTACCTGAGCCGGATCGGCTACCGGACTGGCTGAGTGCCGTCGACCTCGACTACTACGTCGCCGAATTCACCCGAACCGGCTTCACCGGTGCGCTCAACTGGTACCGCAACTACGAACGTAACTGGAACATCATGGCCGCACCGGCGGCTCAAACCATCAGTGTGCCAGCACTTTTCGTGGGTGGAACCGATGACCCGGTGCTTGTTTTCACAAGAACCGACCGGGCTCGCGAGGTCGTCGCGGGTCCCTACCGACAGGTGCTGCTCGATGGCGCCGGGCACTGGATCCAACAGGAACGGTCCGAGCAGATCAGCACCGAACTGCTGGCGTTTCTCGCAGACGTCGAGTGGACATGAGTTCGCCGGTGGCGAAACAGTCGCACGGGCGCGCTACGGTAAATCATGGCCATCCCCGCATTTCCGCGCCGTCGCACGGCAGCCATGGTGACCGGTGTCGCGGCCGTAATGCTCGCCGCCGGCCTCACCGGGTGTGACGCGAACGCCGGGCCGGTCGCGACGAGTCCGCGTCAGGTCACCGTGGTCGGATCGGGCGAGGTTCGGGGAGCGCCCGACACGCTGACCGCCGATGTGGGCATCGAAGTGGTGGCCCCCGATGCGACTGCCGCGATGAACCAGTCGAGCGATCGTCAGCGAACGGTGATTGAGGCACTCACAACAGGCGGGATCGACGCCAAGGACATCAGCACCACCGGGGTGAACCTGCAACCGCAATATGGCGAGAATTCCGTCGTCACCGGATACCGGGCCGGGAACACGATCCAGGTCAGGATTCGCGACCTCGACGCGGCCCCGGACAGGCTTGCCGCGATCGTTGATGCCGGCGGCGACGCCACCCGCATCAACTCAGTCACCTTCTCCATCGAGGACGACTCGACACTCGTCAGTGACGCTCGTGCCGAGGCTTTCGGCGACGCCAAGAACCGGGCACAGCAGTACGCGGAGTTGTCCGGTCTGTCACTGGGCAGTGTCATTTCGATCTCTGAGGCACCCGGCAGCGGGCCGCCGGTGGCAGTTCCGATGCCGCGAGCCGAAGCGATGGCAGCCCCGGTGCCGCTGGAACCGGGTGAGCAGACCGTGAGCTTCTCGGTCACCGCAGTCTGGGAATTGAACTAACCAGCGCGGGGA
>CAIWCQ010000382.1 GCA_903911165.1 uncultured Actinomycetes bacterium
CCTGGGACGACTTCCTGCGCGCCAACGCCGACCCGAACCTGCCCAACCTGGCCGCCGTCGACGGCGCCCTGATCTGGGTCAACGATCCGGGTGCACTTCCCGACCGGGTGGAGGGGTTCGGCGAGGGCAGCGCTGAGATCAACACCTACCCGGCATTCATTCGATCCCATCCCATCGAGTCGTTCCTCGACATCCCGCACATGGAAGAGGGACTCCGCGGGCTGGAGCGGACCCGCCGGGTCGACTTGGAGGAGTGGATGGCTCGGCGCGGCCTGGACGCGGTGATTTTCCCGACCGTCGCCGACGTCGGCCCGGCCGATATGGACGTCAACCCCGCGTCTGCCGACCTGGGCTGGCGCAACGGCGTGTGGGTGGCGAACGGCAATCTGGTTCCGCGCCACCTCGGCATCCCGACCGTCACGGTGCCGATGGGGATCATGGCCGACATCGGGATGCCCGTCGGGTTGACGTTCGCCGGCCGCGCGTACGACGACACAGCCCTGTTGGGCTTCGCCGCGGCATTCGAAGCAACAGGCGAGCGGCGCACCCCGCCGCCACGAACACCACCCCTGTAAAACACCAACACTGTAAAACACCACCACTCTGACAGGCCAGGCACGATGAAAGGCGAACACCGATGAACGCTCCAGCCGTCAACTACCGGATGCCGGCCGAGTGGGCACCGCAGGACCGGGTGTGGATGGCATTCCCCTGCACGGGCTACTCGCTGGGCGAGGACGAGGAGTCCCGGCACGAGGCCCGGTCCACCTGGGCGGCGGTAGCGCATGCGGTGGCCGAATTTGAGCCCGTGACGGTCGTCGTGCATCCGCCGGAACGCGCCATCGCCGACCGGTACCTGTCGCAGAGCGTCGACATCATCGAGGCGCCGCTCAACGATGCCTGGATGCGCGACATCGGGCCGACGTTCGTGCACGCCGATGACGGGTCGGTGGCCGCAGTGGACTGGGTGTTCAACGGCTGGGGCGCCCAGGACTGGGCGCAGTGGGATCTCGACGCGAACATCGCCCGCGTCGTCGCCGAGGCCGCCGGGGTGCCGATCATCTCCTCCGATCTGGTCAACGAGGGCGGCGGAATTCACGTCGACGGCGAGGGCACGGTGCTCGTCACCGATACCGTGCAACTCGATCCCGGCCGCAATCCGGGCATCACCCGGGCGGAGGTGGAGGCGGAGTTGGCGCGCACCATCGGTGCCACCCACGCAGTCTGGCTGCCACAGGGGCTGACCCGTGACTCCGAACGGTTCGGGACCCGGGGACACGTCGACATCGTCGCGGCGATCACCTCACCCGGCCGACTCCTGCTGCACACCCAGGGCGATCAATCCCATCCTGACTACGCGGTGTGCCGGACCATCCGGGCTGCTCTCGATGCCAGCCATGATGCGGCCGGGCGATCATGGGAGATCACCGAGATGCCTGCTCCGGCGACGCTGACCGATGCCGAGGGCTTCGTCGACTACAGCTACATCAACCATCTCGTGGTCAATGGCGGCGTCATCGCGTGCGGATTCGGCGACGCCCGAGACGCCGACGCCGTCGCGATCCTCGCCGAGCAGTACCCGGGCCGGCGGGTGGTCACCGTCGATGCCCGCCCACTGTTCGCCCGCGGCGGCGGAATCCACTGCATCACCCAGCACCAACCGTCGGCGCGATAGCAGAAGCCATCGCCGGCCGGGATTTGCTCGAATCGTATGTACGCGTGTGGAGCATCGGTTCTAATGGGCACACGGTGGGCATGCCGCCGGCGAAAGGTGCGCCATGGGAATGATTGCCCCGATGGACGCGGCCTTCCTGATCCAGGAAGCGCGCGAACATCCGATGCACGTCGCCGGCCTTCAACTGTTCCACAAGCCCGCCGGCGCCAACCGGGACTATGTCGGCAAGCTGTACCGGGATTTGCTGACTTTCGACGAGGTGGCGCCGATGTTCGCCCGCCGCCCGCGCGATCCGGTCAGTTCGGTCGGGAATCTGTGGTGGATGACCGAGAAAGACATCGACATCGAGTACCACGTGCGTCTCTCCGCGCTGCCCAGGCCCGGGCGGGTCAGGGAACTGCTGGAACTGGTGTCGCGGCTACACGGCAGCCTGCTCGACCGGCACCGACCGCTGTGGGAGTACCACCTCATCGAGGGCCTTGCCGACGGCCGGTTCGCCACCTACTCGAAAATCCACCACTCCCTGGCCGACGGCGTCGGACTGGTGCGGCAGATCCTCGAGTCGCTAAGCACCGACCCGAAGACGCGCGACATCCCGCCGATGTGGGTCCCGAGGGCGGCCGCGGCCGAGGAGGAAAATCCCAACGAGGGCAGTCGCAGCGGCACTAACCCGCTGGACATCTTCCGGGGAGCGGCCCGGACGCTCAGCAGCACGGCGCGGACACTGGGAGGCTTGAGCGGCGTCGGCCCGATGCTCGCCAAGTACGGCGCCGGCGCCCTGCTGGAACAGACGATGGTGCTGCCGTATGGGGCGCCCCGGACCATGCTCAACCAGCCGATCAGCGGATCCCGCCGGATCGCGGCTCAATCATGGGATATCTCAAGGGTTCTCAAAGCCGGCAAGGCCCGCGGAGTGACGCTCAACGACATGGTGCTGGCGATGAGTTCGGGGGCGTTGCGCCGCTACCTGATCGCCAATGACGCGTTGCCCGACGAACCGTTGATCGCGTCCGTCCCGGTGTCGATTCGAACCGGTGGCGACAGCGGCGGGAACGCGATCACCTTCGTGCTGTGCAATCTCGGCACCCACCTCGAGGATCCGGACGACCGGTTGGAGGCCATCACGTCATCGATGCGGGCCACCAAAGCGGTGATGGCGGATCGTTCCAGCGTGGAACTCGCCGCGCTGGGCATCCTTACGGCGGTCGGGCCGTCGGCGCTGACCCGGATCCCGGGTTCGGCGAACCTCCCGCCGCCGTACAACGTCCTGATCTCCAACGTGCCGGGACCTCGGCAGAAGCTGTATTGGAACGGTGCTGAACTCGAGGCCATCTACCCGCTGTCGATCCCCACTGAGGACCAGGCGCTCAACATCACCTGCCTCAGTTATGCCGATCACCTTGAGTTCGGTCTGGTCGGATGTCGGCGCAGCATTCCGAAATTGCAGCGCCTGCTGGATTATCTCGAGGAAAGCCTGCAGGAACTCGAATAGCGGCACCCGCGCGACGGCGTCCTACGATCACCGGATGGCCGATCGCTACGGCGCCGACGTGCTCGGTGACGACCCGCATGAATCCCGCCGGGTGCGTTCGGTCGAGTGCGTTGCCGAGGTCGGGATGGTTATTGAGGACCCGCAGTCAGGCTTTGTCGGCGCCGTCGTGCGCATCGAGGGTGGACGAGTCGAGTTGCAGGACCGCCGCGGGCGCAACCGGGTGTTTCCGCTGGGGCCGGGTTTCCTGGTCGAGGGTCGGCCGGTGATCCTGACCGCGCCGCTGCGCCACGCTTCGGCTGCTACCCGTACGGCATCGGGTTCGGTGAAGGTTCCCGGTGGGCGGGCGAGGGTGGCCGCGGCGGGACGGATCTATGTCGAAGGCCGCCACGATGCCGAACTCGTCGAACAGGTCTGGGGCGATGACCTTCGGATCGAAGGTGTCGTCGTCGAGTACCTCGGTGGCATCGATGACCTTGGGAGCATCGTCGACGAATTCGGTCCCGGGCCCACCCGCCGCCTCGGCGTGCTGGTGGATCACCTGGTGCCCGGCTCCAAGGAGTCGCGGATCGCCGACGTGGTGCGCCGCGGGCCCGGGGGAGAGCACACCTTGGTGGTCGGACACCCCTACGTCGATATCTGGCAGGCGGTCAAGCCCGTGCGGGTGGGCTTGTCGGAGTGGCCGACGGTGCCGCGCACCATCGAGTGGAAGTACGGCGTCTGTGCGGCGCTGGGCTGGCCGCACCGCGATCAGACCGACATTGCCAGGGCGTGGCAGCGAATCCGAGGTTCAGTCCGGGACTGGACCGACTTGGAACCTGAACTCATCGGCCGGGTCGAAGAACTCATCGACTTTGTGACGCAACCGGTGTGACGCGTCGCGCTACTGCGGATCCAGTTCCGCCGCTACCTCTGCCAGGGTCTCCTCGTCGCAGAGGCCGGCCCGCTGGCACAGTTCCGCGGCCCGTGTCCCGTCGGGCACCAGATGTAACGGGATGCCTTCGGCGCGCA
>CAIWCQ010000383.1 GCA_903911165.1 uncultured Actinomycetes bacterium
ACAGTACCTGCGAACCAGCTGCGTCCAGGTGGCTGCCGGGACCATTGCGTTGAAAGTCTGCACTTTGCTCTCGTTGTAATTCATCCAGTCCTCGTGCAGATACTTGAAGGCGAACTCATGGTTCTGGCCGCGCCGGTGGTCCAGGGTGGCCGCCCAATTCTTGCGGTGGCGAAACCGCTGGTTCTCGGTGATGGCATTGCTGATGGGCGTGTAGCCGACGGTCGCGTTGTTCACGATGTTCTGGGCCGTGCGGACCTGATTGGTCACCTCCTTGTTGAAGCCGCCGGTCGCATAGACGCCCCAGTTCCGGTTGGGACCGAAGACGTCGTGGTAGGTGAACTGGGCGTTGGGGGTGCTGCGCGCGTCGTAACCGCTGCGGGTGGTCTGAAATTGCCCGCCGAGCCGGTATTCGAATCGGCCGGCGGATTTCGGGTAATCGAGCGCCGTCTTCTGGATGAGGTTGACGATGCCGCCGATGGCGTCGGCCGGGAGGTCGGGGGTGATGGCCTTGATGACCTCGGCGGTCTTGATGTTGTTGGTGTTGGTCGTGGAGAGGACAACCGAGCGGCCCTCAGTGGCCTGGTTGATCGTGGGGGTCGCAAAGGAGTTACCGTCGAGCTGCACGGCGTTGAGGTTGGCGTCCATGCCGCGGATGGAGACCCGGTCGACCTCGCCAAAAGAGATCGTGCCGTTCACGCCGGGCAGGAGTTGGAGGAGCTCGCCGGGATTGTCGTTGCTGAGCATGCCGTAGGCCGCGACATCGACGACGTTCTTCACGTTGGGGGCATTCCGCTGGTCGGTGATCGCGAGGGCATCGGCGCTGCGGTTGGTCACGACGGAGAATGCGCCCATCTTGATGACGTCTTCGGTTAGGGCGGTGGTGAGCGAGGCCGATTGTCCGGCGGTCACGGTGACGCGGGTGGTGGCCGGAGTCATGCCGGTGTAGGCGATGCGCAGCGAATACTCGCCGGGAGCCAGCGCGCTGAAATCGAATTCGCCGCGGCGGTCGGTGGTCGTGGCACGGTCGTTGCCGTTGATCGTCACGACGGCGCCCTCAAGGAAGGCGTTGCCGCTGCTGTCGGTCACGACGCCGGTGATGCGGCCGGTGGGCGTCTGCCCGACGGCAAGCGACACCAGGAGGAAGGAAAATAGGGAGGCAAGCGCTGCCCTTAAGAACGGCAGCGCGCGGGTGAGCGAGGGGGAGGGTTTCATAGACCAGGGGTGATCTGAGGGAGAAAGGGGCGGGTAGGCCGGCGGAGCGTCGCGTCGGCAGGCGGCCTGACGGGTGTTTTATGGTTTGGCCGCAGGGGTGAGGGGCACTGGGTGAGGGGCACTGGGTGAGGGGCACTGGGAGTTTGCGCGGGCCGGCGTCGAAGAACCGGGCGCCGCGGCCCGTGCGATCGACGTCGCCCAACTCGGTGCGGGCGACATCGAGGCGCTGGCTGAGAGTGGCGACGAGGTCCGGATGTTGACCGGCGAGGTTAGTCTTCTCACCGGGGTCGGCGTTGAGGTCGAACAATTGCGGCTCGGCGATCCGCTCGATCAGGCGGCCCCACCAGCCGGTGCCCGGAAGATTCGCGGGGCGAGGGCGGACGAGTTCGATGTCGTCCGCCGTGCACTCGGGCTTGAATTGGAGCAGGGCGAAGTGATTGACGCGGGGCATGGGCAAAAACGGTGAGGAGGGTAAACCGAGCGCGCTCAGGGCAGCGGCGCCGTGCGCGAACCGGCGCGGATCGTGCGCAGCAGATCGGCGAGACGTGTCGCGACCTCGGGGTGATCGCGAATCACGTTGCGCGCCTGCCGCGGAT
>CAIWCQ010000384.1 GCA_903911165.1 uncultured Actinomycetes bacterium
CGAACGCGCCCGCCACCGCCGCGGGCGTGCCCTCGATGATCGCCCAGTCGTCGCCGGGGCGCCAGCGCGCCGTGAGTCCGAGGCGGCTGGTCCAGCGGAGCAACTCCTTCGGCGAGGACGGCTGGGTCAGCGCTGCGGTCAGCTGTATCCGAGCCGAACGCGCCGGACCGAGATCGGTTGATGCCGCCAGCAGGGATGCATAGGGTCCGGTGATCACGCGGGGAATGGGCGGTCTGACTGACGCCGGCGCCACGGCGGCGGCCGCGGCGACGGCCACCGCAATCAGCGCTCGGCCGACCGCGTGCCGCATGGAACTCCCATCACCGTGAATCGGTGAAGCATAGAACTGCGATCGAGCCGATGCCCGTTGAATGCACTCCGCCGGTCGGCATTTTCACTAACATCGATGCACCACGGACAGGCCGCCGGGAATCGACGGGAGCGGACAATTGGGTGCCCATCATCGGAGGGATCAGATCGGACTCGTTGCGGGCGGAGTGGCTATCGTCGTCATGGGTGTCCTGACCGCCTGCGGACCCGCTGCCACGGAATCTCCGTCGGCAACCACCACGCCGGACTCAAGCTCGGTCACGCTGACGCCGGCCGAGAAGGGCGCTCCGGGCTCGTTTTCCCCGACGGCTCTGAATCCACTTCCTTCGATGGTTCCGACGGCCTGTGTTGGTGCTCCCGGCAACGGCTGTGCGGGGTAGCGCGGTTGAAAGGGATTTGACGTAGATCTCAACACCGTCGAGGACATCGTCCGCCGGCCACCGGAGTGGCCCGGCGCGCTGTGGCGCGACGGCGACGCGTGGCTGGCCGGGGGAACCTGGTTGTTCTCCGAACCGCAACCTGGCCTGCGCCGTCTGATCGACCTGCCCGCGCTCGGCTGGCGGTCCCTCGAGGTCACCGATACCGGTCTGCGGATCGCGGCGACCTGTTCGATGGCGGAGTTATACGCATTCGAGGCGCCCGCCGACTGGGCGGCGGGCTCCCTGTTCACGACGAGTTGCGAGGCGTTCCTCGCCTCGTTCAAAGTGCTCAGCTCGGCAACGGTCGGGGGCAACATCTGCCTGTCATTGCCCGCCGGCCCGATGATCACCCTGACTGTTGCACTCGAAGCCGCCTACACGCTGTGGGCCCCCGACGGCTCCGAGCGGACGGTGGCCGCGGCCGACTTCGTGACCGGAGGCCACCAGAACGTGCTGCAGCCCGGTGAAGTGTTGCGCAGCATCGACATTCCGATCAGCGCTTTGCGGAAGCGCCACGCACATCGCCGCTTCACGCTGACCAAACTCGGACGGTCGACAATCTTCATGGTCGCCACCCGCTCACCCGATACCAGCGACTTTCTGCTGACCATCACCGCGGCGACCACTCATCCGATCCAGTTGGCGTTCAACATGATTCCGGATAGCGGCGTGTTGCAACAGGCCATCGACGCACTGCCCGACGCGGTGTGGTTCGACGACGCGAACGGAACACCCGACCATCGGTGTCACCTGGCCAAGCATTACGCCGAGGAGATCCGACTGGAACTGCTGGCCACCGGGGGCCGGTGATGACCTATACCGTCAACGGCGAAACCGTCGAGCGCGAACCACGTCCGGGCCAGTGCCTGCGCACCTTCCTGCGCGCCCTGGGCTGCCACGGTGTGAAGAAGGGCTGCGATACCGGCGACTGCGGGGCGTGCACCGTCTGGCTGGACGGCCGGCCGGTGAACAGTTGCATCACCCCGGCATTCCGTGCTGAGGACCGGGAGGTCACCACCATCGAGGGTCTCGGCACGCCCGACGACCTGCACCCGATGCAGCGGCAGTTCCGCGACGCACCGGGGTTCCAGTGCGGGTTCTGCACGGCCGGGATGATCATGACCGCGGCCGCTCTGACCGACGAACAGAAGCAGGACCTGCCGCACGCACTGAAGGGAAACCTCTGTCGCTGCACCGGCTATCGGGCCATTGAGGACGCGATCAACGGTGTCACCGGTATTGAAGAGGCGGCTCCCGGGCAGGCCGTCGGCGTCAGCGTCGGAGCACCGGCGGGTACCGCCGTGGTCACCGGGCGTGCCGAGTTCACCATGGACACCGAGATCGACGGGATGCTGCACCTGAAGGTTCTGCACTCACCGCACCCGCACGCGCGCATCGTCTCCATCGACTCCTCCGCCGCGCTGGCCGTACCCGGTGTCCATCGCGTCTACACGTGGGAAGATGTGCCGCGCAAGCTTTACACCACCGCCATCCACACCGATCATCTCGTCGATCCCGATGACACCTACATTCTCGACAACGTGGTGAGGTTCGTTGGTCAACGGGTGGTTGCCGTCCTCGCCGACTCGGTCGGTGCCGCCGAGGAGGGCTGCCGCAAGGTCGTCGTCGACTACGAGTTGTTGTCGGCGGTGTTCGACCCCGAAGAGGCGATGACCGACGGCGCCCCGCAGTTGCACTCCGGCGCCGACCCGTTCGTCCACGATCCGGTACACAACATCCTGCTGGAACTGCACAGCGAGATCGGCTCCGCGGACGAGGGATTCGCCCAGGCCGACGTCGTCCACGTGGGCACCTACTTTTCGCCGCGGGTCCAGCATGCTCATCTGGAGACGCACGGGGCGATCGCGTGGATGGCCGACGGCCGGCTCAACGTACGGACCAGTTCCCAGTCACCCTCGCTGGCCAAGGTCAAGCTGGCCTACCTGTTCGATCTTCGGCCCGACCAGCTACGGGTGTTCTGCAAGCGGGTCGGTGGCGGCTTCGGGGGCAAGCAGGAGGTGATCACCGAGGATCTGGTCGCCCTGGCCGCGCTCGACACCGGGCGGCCGGTGTGTCTGGAATTCACCAGGGAAGAGGAATTCACCACCGCATCGCCGCGGCACCCGATGAAGCTGACAGTGAGATTGGGCGCCCGCTCCGACGGCATCTTGACCGCCATCCAATTCCGCAATGTCTCCAACACCGGTGCCTATGGAAACCACGGCGGTGAGACGCTGTTCGCCGGGGGTCGCGCCATCTCGCTGTACCGCTGCCCGAACAAGAAGTTCGACGGCTACTCCGTCTACACCAACACCGTGCCCAGCGGTGCGCTGCGCGGCTACGGCATGACCCAGCCGGCATTCGCGATGGAGTCGGCCATGGACGAGTTGGCGATCGCCCTTGATCTGGATCCGCTGGAACTTCGGCGCCGCAACGTCGTTCGGCCGGGCGACGCGCTGCTGGCGATCGGTGACCGGCCCGACGATGTCCTTTTCACCGAGGACGGCGCGCTGTCGTGCATCGATCTGGTGGACCAGCACCTGCGTGGTACGGGCAGCGATCCTGGACTCGGTGATGACTGGCTGGTCGGAACCGGCGTGGCCAGTACGCTGCACGAGACGGCGCCGCCCACCGAACACATCTCCGAAGCCTGGGCAACCCTGCGTGATGACGGTGTCTACGAGATCGCCGTGGGAACAGTGGAATTCGGTGAGGGAACCTCCACCGCGCACATCCAGATCGCCGCCACTGCACTGAGCACCACGCCATCGCGCGTCCACCTCGTCCAATCCGACACCGACCGGACCGGTTTCGACACCGGAGCCTTCGCCAGCGCGGGACTCTCCGTCGCCGGCAACGCCGTGGCGCGGGCCGCCACGGCGCTGCGGGACCTGATCCTGCAGTTCGCGGCACGACACCTGCACGCCGACCCGGTCGACTGCTCGCTGGAGCACGACGGCGTGATCTTTGGTGAGCGGCGGCTGTCACTAGCCGATATTGTCGCCGCGGCCGGGGCTCGCGGCACCCGGTTGCGGGCGGCGCGTAAAGCCTACGGATCGCCCCGCAGCGTGACCTGCAACACCCACGGATTCCGGGTCGCTGTGCACCGGATCACCGGCGAGGTCCGTGTGCTCGACAGCGTGCAGGCGGCCGACGCGGGTGTGGTGATCAACCCGGCACAGGTGCGCGGACAGGTGGAAGGCGCTGTGGCACAGGGCATCGGCTTCGTCCTGACCGAGAACTTCCATGTCGACGACGGCGTGATGACCAACCCGAGCCTGCGCAACTACCGGATCCCCACCTATGCCGACACCCCCCGTACCGAGGTGCTGCTGGTGGACTCCACCGACTCGGTCGGTCCGATGGGCGCCAAGGGTATCGCCGAATGCGGTATCAACCCGGTGGCCCCGGCGCTGGCGAACGCGATCGCCCGCGCCACCGGTGTGCGATATCGCTCGCTGCCGCTGACTCCCGAACGTATCTATGACCGGCTCGGCGACGGCGGTTAAACCCAAAGATCAGCCGGCCAGGAGTTTCTCGATGCCGGATTCGATCCCGACCAGTGGACGCCAGTCCAGTAGTTCTGCTGCAGCCGTGATCGACATGGTCCGCGCGTTCATCGCATACCGGTCGGGTTCGTTGCCGTGGCCAATCGTGGTGCCCGGGATCCGGCTGGCGACGATCTCGGCGATCTCGGCGAACGTCGGCCGGCCCGGGCCGGTGATGTTGAAGGCGTAGGTCCCCTGGTTATAGAGCACGTCCCGGGGCGCCGCCAGAGCGGCAGCGATGGCGGCGCTGAGGTCATCGACGTAGATCCACGGCAGCGGCAGCGTGTTGTCCCGATCCAAGGTGATGGTGCCGCTGGTCCTAGCTTCGGTGATCATCCGCGTTATACCGCAATAGGTTTGGCGGTTCCTGCCGTACACGATCGAGATGCGCAAGGCGACCGCGTCCACGCCGAACTGGCTCACGTAGGATCTCAGCAGTGCTTCGCATTCCACTTTGGAGGCACCGTAGGGTTCACTCGCCAGGAGAGCCTGGGTCTCCGCACAGGGGTGTGTGATGGATGCCGCTTCGGCCGCCTGTCCGTAGGTGCTGCTGGACGATAAGAAGACGATCCGCCCCGGCAATTCGATCTCCCTGGCGATTTCGAACAGATTTAGTGTGCCCCCGACATTGACCTCGTGAAGGTATGCGGGGCGTTCATTGGCGACGTGTGGGCCCGAGACGCCGCCGCCGTGCACGATGCTGGTGACGCCGTGCTCGACGAAACACCGCAGCAGAGCGTCGCGATCGCGAATGTCGGCGATGACGGTCGGGAACGCATCCTTCCCGGTGTGTTCAGTGGCGTCGAAGCCGATCACCTGTCGACCGGCGGCGATTAGCGAAGAGCCGATCTTTTGTCCCAGGAATCCATTGCTGCCGGTGATCAGCGTCGTCATGGTTGCTCCTCGGGTTGCGGTCACGGGTGTACGCCTGCCTTGACTGTCAGCAGGTAGAAGACCAGCGCCCAGGCTGCGTTGATCGCCAGGATCAGCAGAAAGCCCTTGACGTCGGTTGCGGGCTGGGGAGCCGATTCAGCCGGCGAGGTCCACCAGCCCATGATCTTGGTGACATAGAACTTCATGGTCAGATAGCCCATGACAAGGCTGGAGACCAGGTTTCCGACCAGCATTGCCAACCAGAACGGCAGGTTCAGTGGCGCCATCAGTAGCGTCAGCAGGACCACCGTGGGATACAGGCCCATCCAGACGGCGATCGCCGTCTTGAATTGCGGGTTCTTGGGTTTGAACCAGTTGCCGAACGGCTGGTAGGTCCTGCGGAGTTCGAACTCACCGAATCGGGCACCCTCGGCGAGCAGGTCGCTGCGTTCCTGCGACGCCAACCACGCATCGAGGTGCTCGACGGTATCGAACCGCAAGATGGTGCTCCATTGGTCCTGAACGCCCTCCACCGGCCGGAACAGCTCCGAGCCCAGGTATCCCGGGTATCGGCTTTCGGCCTCGACGATCTTTTGCCGCCAAACCAGGAAGGCCTCGACCTGATCGTCAGCGACAGGGTGGGTCACCACCACCGGAGGACAGGGGTCGAGGATCTCGTTGCTGTCGGTGATCACCCGCAGAGTGCCGGGCCCGTCGAAAAGATCTGCTGCGGAATGGATCAGGTGCTGCCGGGTCGCACTGTTCAGCCAGTTCTGCACATTCAGCGTTGAATCGAATCGGTATATCACCACCCACCTGGGTTCTCTGTCGTTGGGCGGTTTGACTTCCGAGCCGAGATAGCCGGGGTAACCGGCCGCGGCAGCGGCCACCTTCTGCTCCCAGGCCAGGTAGGCGTCCCGACGGCCGTCCCGAATGCGCTGCTCAATGCTCAGCAGCGCCGCGGTCTGCTCTTTGCTCACGGCTATCTACAGCAGGCAACCACCGAGCACGCTGCTCGGGTCGTAGCGGCGGCGCAGGGCGCGCAGCGGTTCCAGGTTAGCTCCGTAGGCACGTTCCACCTCTCGTTGCGTTTCATCGAATCCGGGCCGCAGCTCGACGCTGTAGCCGCCGATGGTGTCCTCGGCGAGCACTTCCAGGGTCGCACGCGCCCACTCGTGACAGGCGCCGTCGTCGTCGGGGTTCACCCAGACGACGTTGAGCGGGATGTTCCACTCCGCACCGCGACCCCAGAATGCGGTCGCGGTGTCGGCGATGTCGGCAAGGGCGCCACCGGTGTGCTGGAAGTCGATGCGGCATGAGGTGGTCGGCGCAGATCGGATGGCATCGCTCAGTACCGCGGCGACCTCAGGACCCAGTGTCGGACCGGCGAACGGCGCCTTGCCGAGGAACCAGCCCCGGTCGGCGTCGGGTGGCGGCAGGGTGATCGGTGCGGGTTCCTCGCCGGCGGGTCCGGGGATCGCGAACTGCGGCAGGCCTTTCAGATAGCGGCCGCTCATTTCGGAACGGTAGCGCGGCTCGGCCGGTGACGCGGCTGCGACCGCCGTTGTCGCCGATCGGGCCGTTGCGATGTCGGCCTCGACCTGGCTGCGGCACGCCGTGTAAAGAAAGAGCACCGGGTCTTCGCGGTCATCGCCGGGCACCCAGCCCAGGACCGCGCTCATCGTTGTGTGCCGGGGCAATTCGGGTGCGACCGCGAAGTATGCCGGCAACGCATCCACATCGACCACCACGCGGTCGACGAACACCGGGCCCTGCTCGTGGGTGCGCAGGACCGCTGCGGTGACCACCCCGAAGCATGGAGCGCAGCCGCGAACCGCCCACCACAGTTCGGCCTCCTCGCCGGTGCTGTCCTCGCTGAGGTGGACGACCTCGCCGCTGGGCAGCACCATGTCGACCTCGACCAGGTGGTCCATGGTCAACCCGAGGCTGCGGGTCAGGTACCCGATTCCGCCGCGGGTGACCATGCCCATCCCCGGCAGCTGGGCGACTCCCACCGGGATGACGCGTCCGGACGGGGCGAGAGCGTCCAATGCGGTTCCGACGGTGGCTCCTCCACCGACCCGGACCGAGCCGTCCATGGGCAGCGCCGAGCCGAGATGGGTGGACAGGTCGATCATCGCCGCATCCTCTGCCACGCAGTTCGAACTCAACCCGCCCCCGCGAACGGTCACCCGCCCACCAGATACCTGGGCGACCCGCAGCGTCCGGGAGATGTCCTCGACATCGCGAGGCTGGACCACACACAGCGGGATGCGGCGCGAGGCCTCGGGAAAGTGCACACCGTCGAGTGCTGTGCGGTAGGCGGGCGTTTCCGGAAGATGAACACAAGCGCCGAGTTCGGCGGCGAGGTGGGCGGCGAATTCGGAGGACGTTTCGGTCACGGTGGTCGCCTCCTCGGCACGGACAATTCGCCGACGTGTCCGCCTCATCGGTGGCACCATCTTTGCAGGGAAGCCGAAGTCGCGCTGCCCATCAGGCGACATCCCGCGGCCGATCTTCATTGCTGAAGCCGGGATCTGCGACCACCGGACGGGAGTTCACCGCATGACCACCCACACCCACCTCGGGCATATCTTCCACATCGCCGGCGAGCCGAAAGTCACCGAGGCCGCCGCGGCCCTGGAGTCGATCCCTGACGGCGCCCTGGTGCTCGATGACGGTGGGCGGATCGTGTTCTGCGGCAACCGGACCGAGATCCCGGCGGCATATGAATCAGCCACCACGCACGACCACCGGCCAGGGTTTCTGCTGCCGGGATTCGTCGACACCCACATCCACTTCCCGCAGACCTACGCCGGCGACTCCTACGGCGGCGGCCAGCTGCTGGAGTGGCTGACTCTGTGCATGTTCCCGTCCGAGGCGAAGTTCGCCGACCAGGAGTTCGCGCGGCAGGCCGCCGTCGAGTTCACCAACCGGCGCATCTCGGTAGGCACCACCGCCGCCATGGTGTTCGGGTCGGCATTCCCACACGCGCAGGACGCGTTGTTCACCGAGACCCAGAAGGCCGGCCTGCGGATCGTCAGCGGCCGCGGAATTCAGACCGTCGGCGGCGAGACCGCCCAGCCGTTGATGACCTCAGAGCAGGACGCGATCCGGCTCACCCGCGAGGAGATCGACAAGTGGCACGCCGCCGACACCGGCGACGTCGCCACCGCCTTGCTACACGTGGCAATCGTCCCGCGGTTCTCGCTGTCGGTCACGATCGAGACCCTCAGGAATCTCGGCGAACTCTACGACGAGGTACGCGACCGCGGGGTGTACGTGCACTCCCACCTCAACGAGAACAACCGCCCCGGCACCGGCGAGGTCGACGTCACCAAAGAGGCCTATCAGGTGAACTCTTACCTGGACACCTACGACGGGAAGTTCCTGCCCGGTTCGGCGGTCGGCGGGAAGAGCCTGTTGGGCCGGCGCACCATCCTCGCGCACTGCGTGCACTGCCAGGATGTCGAACTGGAACGGATGGCCGAGACCGGAACGTCGGTCTCGCACTGTCCGGTCTCGCAGCTGTTCCTGGGATCGGGAACGATGCCGTGGAAGCGCACTGTGGCCTCCG
>CAIWCQ010000385.1 GCA_903911165.1 uncultured Actinomycetes bacterium
CGACGATCTTGAGTCGTTTCTCACCGCCACCTCGCCTGACACCTGGTTGTAGCTACGTCTGCTCGCCGATGAAAGTCGTGATCACCTCGGCCACCTGCCGGTGGGTGGTGTCGTTGAGGACGTCGTGGAGGGTGCCGTCGAACTCCGCGATCCGCAGGGCAGGGATCTGCTCGGCGTACGCCCGAACCGCCCCGACGGCGGCGATGGGGTCATTCTCGCCGTGTACGGCCAGGGTCGGAACCGCCAGGGTGGGCAACTCGGTGCCGAAGCGGTGCCAGGCGCGGTCAAGTTCTCGGGTCAGCGCCCTGCCGTCGGTGTTGGTGAACGACAGCGGGTCGTTTTGGATGCAATCCAGGTAGAACGGGTCGTTCGACAGACCACGCACATCGAGATTGATCACCGTGTTGAGGTCGACGAACTCGGCGACCGGGACCAGCGGTGCCCCGGAGATGACCCCGGCCCGGTATCTGGCGGGTTGCGCCAGCAGCTCGAACAGTGTGACCACCGCGCCGTAGGAATGGCCTTGCGCTACAAGCGGTAGCCCGGGATGTTGTCGTTCGATGAGCTCAGTCAGCCTGCTGGCGAGTTCGGAGCTGTCCTCGAGGGTGCCGAGCATGCCGCGTTCGCCGGGGGAGAGCCCGTGTCCGAACTGATCGACTGCCCACAGGTCGATCCCGGCGGCGTTGAGTGCGAATCCGTACCGGTGATACACCCCGGTGTGTTCGCCGAAACCGTGCAGGAATACCACCGCGGCCCGTGGTTGAGGTGTGGCCCAGTGTCGGTAGTAGACGGGGCCGCGTTCGTGTTCGAGGAAAGGCATGCGTCGACTGCACCAGGCTTGGCGTCGGTAATCAAGTGTTCGCCGCCTGGCCAGGAAGCCATCGCTCCAACCGGCGCACCGCCTCGGCGATGTCGGTTGCGGGTCCGGCGAAGGAGAGTCGCACGAAGGATCCTCCGCGCGCTGTGTCGAAATCCACACCGGGAGCGATCGCCAGACCGGTATCGGCCAGCAGCCGTTCGCAAAATCCCAGCGAGTCGGAGGTGAAATCCGACACGTCCGCATAGACGTAGAACGCGCCATCGGGGGGAGCGAGCCGGGTGATGCCCACGCGACGCAGACCAGCCAGCAGCGTGTCGCGGTTCGCCGCGTACTGGCGCAGATGCCCCTGCGCCTCGGTGATGGCCGCCGACGTGAACGCCGCCACTGCCGCGCGTTGCGGGAGCACCGGCGGGCAGATGGTGAGGTTCCCAGTCAGGCAGTCCACCGCCCGGCGCAACTCCGTGGGCACCAGAAGCCAGCCGAGTCGCCAACCGGTCATGGCGAAATACTTCGAGAAGCTGTTCACGACGACGGCGTTGCGGGAACTCGCCCACGCGCAGGAGGTCGCCGGCGACCCTGGATAGACCAGGCCGTGGTACACCTCGTCGCTAATGAGTTGAACGCCCTCGGCGTCGCACCAGCGCGCGATCGCGGCCAACTCAGCCGGCGGGAGCACGGTTCCGGTCGGATTCGCCGGGCTGGCGACGATGACTCC
>CAIWCQ010000386.1 GCA_903911165.1 uncultured Actinomycetes bacterium
GGCTGACCGCGAGCATGACGCCAGCGCGACGTTCGCCGCCGAACGTCGCGCTGGCGTTACAGTCGGCGCCGGGCCCGGGCTACTCGTTGCCGCCGGGGAAGGCCGTGGTCACCGGCCAGGCGCCCAACACCTGGCGCCAGCGCGCGGCGGCCACCGCGCACTGGGTCAGCGCTGTCAGGCCGAATACCCGGTCCTGCTCCGAGCTTGCCTGCTCCACCACCGCCCGCCAGGCCACCGCGCAGTCGTCTTCCAGTCGGATCGCGAGCCGGGCGGCATTGGTCGGCGAATCCACCAGCAGCGGTAATCGGTAGCCGGCCGCGGGCAATGGTGCCTTCACTGACCGTTCGGTCAGCATCGCCACCGCCGCCTCGCGCCGGTCGCGGTGCTCGGCCAGCACCGCTGAGACGAGGTCGTTGCGGATGGGCAGGCTGTGCGCCGAGACCATGCCGTACCCGTAGATCGCGGCGTGCTCGGCGCCGACGGCGTCGAACAGTGCCCCCTGATCAGCGGCCGTCGGACGGTCCGGGTCCGGTTGCTCGGGTGCGGTCACCGCGGCCGTCCTCCGGGCGGCAGCGCCACCGTCGACGACGCCGTGCAGGCCGCGGCGATGGAGCCCAGCAGCCCCGCCCGATAGCCCGACAGCGTCGGAGCCAGCTTCGCCGCGCTGTCAGCAGACCTGCGCAGCGCACCGATCACGGCGGCGAGGGTGGCCGAAGCCGGCGCGGCCTGCGCGCTCGCCGAGGTCGTCTCAGCGCCCGCCGTCGGCGTTGGTTTGCCGGCCGCTCGCGCCAACTCCTCGACGAGTGCGGTCGCATGGCGGGCTCGCTCCGCAGCGACCACGAGCAGCGCAGGGACCATATCCGGAGCGGCCGCTCGGGCCGCCGTCGTCGCCAGTTCGCTGTCGCTGCGTGCCGCGGCTAGCACGGCCTCAAGTGGGTCGGGCTCCTCGGGGCCACCGGCACCGCAGGCCGTGGCGGTGGTGCCGACCAGAGCCAGCGCCAGCAGGCCGCGACCGCCGCCGGTGAGGACGCGGCGCCGACTGAGCGCGGCCCCGGAACCCCGGTTCGAATCGTGGCGGGGATCAGGCCTGGGCACCCGATCATCCTGCCATCACAGCGGGGATGGCAGGCGTATCGTGAGTGATCCGTGTCGGCCGGGACCAGGCGGCGGTGTCAACACAACTCAAGATGAGGAGCTCGCCGTGACCGAGGAGTCCGCGGGATTGCCCTCACCGGTGCGGGTGATCGAGCTACTCAGTGATGAGTTCTTGCGCGCCGGGTACGAGATCGAGGATGTTTCGATCGATACCGGAACCCGCCCGCCCCGAATCCGGGTGATCGCCGACGGAGAGCGCCCATTGGATCTTGATGCCGTCGCGGCGTTGTCCCGGGCGGCCTCGGACGTGCTGGACTCGGTTGACACCGGAGACACCCCCTACGACCTCGAGGTCAGCTCGCCCGGCGTCGAGCGTCCGCTGACCGCCGAGAAGCACTTCCGCCGCGCCCGCGGTCGCAAGGTCGAGGTGGAATTAGCCGATGGCACGGTAGTCACCGGCCGGCTCGGTGCGACCGCGGACGGTGTCGTGGACCTGGTTGTCCGGACCGCGGGCGACTGGACCGTTCGCGGCATCCCGCTGAGCGAAATCCGCCGAGCCGCCGTCCAGGTTGAATTCTCCCGACCCAGTGCGCTCGAACTCGAACTCGCCGGAATGCA
>CAIWCQ010000387.1 GCA_903911165.1 uncultured Actinomycetes bacterium
GGTGATTTGACCCGCGGTATCCGACAGTGCCGCCGCGACACCGGGCGCTCCGAGGAACCCGGTCACCGCCGAGCTCGCCAGGTCAGCCAACCCGCCTGACGCCGCGAGGTCGGTCAGCGTAGCGACGATCGTGTCGCCGTAGGTGGAACCGACCAGATCGGTGATGAACGTCCAGACCGACGGATCAGCCGTCACCGCAGAAACCAGCGCCGCCGTGCTAGCTCCCAGCGCCGCGACCAGACCTGAGTCGGTCAGCACTGCATTCACCGCATTCGCGACGGTGGCGACCACCGCCGGGTTGAATGCCGAATCTGCTTGCAGCCCTTGCCACGCGGCCGCCAGTGCCGCCTCAGGATCGGCGCCCGCAAGCAGAGCAGAGGCAGACTGGCCGGCAATCTCCGCCACGGCGGTGGCGATGCCGGGCTGGCTGAGGAAGTCGACTACTACCGAACCTGCCACATCGGCGAGTGCGCCCGTGACTGCCGGATTGGAGATCAGGCCGACGATGACATCACTGAGGTCCGGGGCGATCCCCGCCACGGGAGTGCCCGCCAGCGCTGCGTTCAGATAGCCGGCGACCTGCTGGCTGACCATCGCCTGCAGTGCCGGATCGCCCGCTACGCCGGCGACCACGTCGGTGACGGCGGTACCGACGGCCTGCACCAAGCCTGTGTTGGTCAACCCGGCACTGAGGGCCGCGGTGACCGCCACACCCACCGCGTCCCGGAAGGCCGGGTCGGCTTGCAGCGCCTGCCACGCGGCCTCCGCCGCGCCGGCCGGATTGCTGCCGCCCACCAGGGCGCCGATCTGATCGTTGACGCTCTCCATAGCCGCCACCGCGCCGGGCTGACTGAGCAGAGTGGTCACCGCGGTACCGCCGATAGCGCCCAATCCGGCACCGGCCGCGGGGTTGGCCAGCAGGCCGACCACCGCATCAGCCAAGGCCGAGCCCAGGCCCGCCGCGATCGCGCTGTTCCCCAGGGCGGAGGTGACGTATCCGCTGACCCGCTCGCCGATCGCCGCCTGCACGTCGGAGTCCGCGGCCAACCCGGTGATCAGCGAGCCGACCGTGCCGCCGACTGCCTGCGCCATGCCGGGATCAGCCAGCACCGTGTCCCACCCGTAATCGACGAACAGCGGATTCGCAGCGAGGCTCTGAAGCCCTGCCTGCAGCGCCGCAGCCTCGTTCCCGCCAGCGACCACCGTCAGGACGAACTGCTTGGCCGCGGCGAAGATCGCCGCCTGGGCGTCGGCTTGGCCGAGCAGATCGGCCAACGGCGAATCGGCGACCGCCACCGGCTCACCGGTGGTCACCGCGGCGGCCGGGGCGGCCGTCCGTACGGCGCCTGAGAAATCGCGGCGGACGACCGCCAGCGTCGCCCACGCGAACGGCGCCGCGATGGGCGCTAGCGGATCGCCGTGGCCACCCAGCCAGGTCAGCGGGTTGACGCCGATGCCCGACACCGCGCCGCGGGCCGTGGCAGCCAGCATGACCGGCGCCGCCGGGGCCGACGCCGCAGCTTCGGGCGCGGCGATAATCTGCTCCGCATCGACGGCCGGCACACTCGCGGGGCCATTGTCCGCCGACGGCAGCGTCGAATCACTCACGGCTGCAACCGGATCAAGAGCGTCCAGGGTTGCGCGGGTGGCTTCAACATTGCTGATGCCGGGGACCGGTCGCGGGGTCGCCGACCGCCGCGCGGTGCCGTTGCGTCCGGGTGCCGCCGCCGGGGATGCATCAGCGCTCACCGGGTCGCCGGAGTTCGTCGCCCCGGTCCGCCCGTTGCCGGTGCTCGACGGTGCCGAAGAACCGCCGGAGGCGTCATCGCTGCTGCGCGCGCCCCGGTTCTTGCGCGCCGGGGAAGCCGGTGCAGCGTCGGTCGTTGCCGACGCGGTGGTCTCGTCGGCCGTTGCCGACACGGTGGTCTCGGAGTCCGCGCCGGTGTCCGCCGCCGCGATGGCCGGCAACCCGGCAAACACCGCGCCCACACCCAACAGGACCGCGAGTGCCCCGACTCGGCCGACGTGGTTGGCCGAAAGGCTCTTATGACCGTGCTTGATTTGACCGTGCTTCATGACGTTCCCCCGAATTTGACTCAGCTAATTCTCAGAATTGTAGCGCGGCCCCCGACGGATGCGCCAATCGGTAGCAAACCGCGCGCGGGTGGCAGGTACAGGATTCGAACCTGTGTAGGCGTTAGCCGACGGATTTACAGTCCGCTCCCATTGGCCGCTCGGGCAACCTGCCTGGGTACACCTCACCGAAGCGACCCGGCATGATGCGTCTTGCAGGGTACAACGAGGATGTACCCACAACACAAACCAGCCGATAGCCCCAAACCAGCCGATAAACCTAAGGGAGGTCACGCGAAGTGGCGGATTCGTCGTTCGACATCGTCAGCAAGGTCGACCGCCAGGAGGTCGACAACGCACTGAATCAGGCGGCCAAGGAACTGTCCACCCGCTTCGACTTCCGTGGCACCGACACCAGCATCGAGTGGAAGGGCGAGGAAGGCATCGAAATTGTCTCCTCGACCGAGGAGCGCGCGAAGGCCGCCGTCGACGTCTTCAAGGAGAAGTTGGTCCGCCGCGACATCTCGATGAAGGCCTTCGACGCCGGCGATCCGCAGCCGTCGGGCAAGACCTACCGAGTCAGCGGCACTCTCAAGCAAGGCATCAGCAGCGAGAACGCCAAGAAGGTCACCAAGTTGATTCGCGACGATGGCCCCAAGGGTGTCAAGGCCCAGATTCAGGGCGAGGAGATCCGGGTCAGCTCCAAGAAGCGCGACGACCTCCAGGCGGTCATCGCCCTGCTCAAGGGTGCCGATCTCGACGTCGCCCTGCAGTTCGTCAACTACCGCTAAGCGCTGGCCGAGCCGGCGGCGGATTGCCTATGGTGAACCCATGACCGTTATCCCGGAAACCGCCAACACCCCCGCCGAATCGGAGGCGGGCATCCTCGACCTCGTCGTCATCGGCGCCGGCATCTCCGGGATCGGCGCGGCTTACCACCTGGGCCAGCACACTCCCGGTGCCCGCTACGTGGTCTTGGAGCGCCGCGCGCGCATCGGCGGCACCTGGGATCTGTTCCGCTATCCCGGCGTGCGCTCGGACTCCTCGATCTTCACGCTGAGCTGGCCGTGGGAACCGTGGCGGGGCAAGGAGTACGTCGCCGACGGCGATCAGATCCGCGACTACATGGAAGACACCGCCCGCAAGCACGGCATCTACCCGCACATCCACTTCGGCACCGAGGTGCACTCCGCGGACTGGGATTCGTCCACCGACACCTGGACCACCCACGTCACCGAGAACGGCCGGTCGACGATCTACCGCAGTCGCTTCGTCTTCTTCGGTTCGGGCTACTACAACTACGACGCGCCCTACAGCCCGGACTTCCCGGGCTCGGCCGACTTCGCCGGCACCCTGGTGCATCCGCAGTTCTGGCCCGACAATCTCGATTACACCGGCAAGAAAATCGTCGTGATCGGTTCCGGCGCCACGGCGGTCTCGATGGTGCCCGCACTAGCCCGTAAGGCCGCGAAGGTCACCATGTTGCAGCGTTCACCGGGTTACCTGTTCTCCATGCCGCGGGTCAACCCGGTCTACGCCGCGCTGCGCACGGTGCTGCCGAAACAGGCCTCCTACACCATGATTCGCTCGGCCGCCCTGGTCTTCGAGAAGGTGCTGTGGGTGATCGCCCGCCGTTTCCCGAATGCGGTACGCGCGTTCGTCCGCCGGCAGAACGTGAGCCTCCTGCCGCAGGGTTATCCGGTCGACGTCGACTTCAAACCGAGCTACAACCCGTGGGACGAACGGATGTGTCTGGTTGCCGACGGCGACGTCTTCGAAGAGATCTCCAAGGGCCGCCTCGACGTCATCACCGATCACATCGACCACTTCGACGCCGACGGCATCGTGTGCACATCCGGCAAGCATCTCGACGCCGACATCATCGTCACCGCCACCGGCCTGCAACTGCAGGCACTCGGCGGGGTGCGGGTCAGCGTGGACGGTACCGAGGTCAAGCCGCAGGACCGGTTCTCTTACAAGGCGCACATGCTCGACGGCGTGCCGAACCTGTTCTGGTGCATCGGCTACACCAACGCCTCGTGGACGCTGCGGGCCGACATGACAGCCCGGGCGGCGGCCAAGCTGATCGAACACATGAAGGCCAACGGCTACACCCACGCCTACCCGCAGTTGGGGTCTGAGCCGATCGCCGAAAAGCCGATCTGGGATCTGCAAGCCGGCTACGTCCAGCGCAGCCCGCATGCCCTGCCCAAGTCCGGCGCCAAGCGGCCGTGGGTGGTACGTCAGGACTTCCTGGCCGACGCCATCGACTTCCGGCTTCGGGACAAAATCGGCGAGAACATGGTGTTCGGACAGGTGACTCCGGCCAGGCAGCTCACCAGGTGAGCTCAACAGAAGGTTTCGGCAACTCGCGGTAAAGCTAATCCCCCGGCGTTACGTTTAACACCATGACAACTGATCGTCGCGAACCGCAAGTCGTCGTGCTGGGCGGCGGGTCCTGGGGAACCACCGTCGCCTCCATCTGCGCCCGGCGCGGGCCGACGGTGCAGTGGGTGCGTTCGGCGGAGACCGCCGAGGACATCAACACCAACCATCGCAACTCCGCGTACCTCGGCGAGGAGGTGGAGTTGCCGGAAACACTGCGCGCCACCAACGATTTCGCCGAGGCCGCCCATTGCGCCGACGTCATCGTCATGGGTGTCCCCTCGCACGGGTTCCGCGGCGTGCTCGGCGAACTGGCCAAGGAACTGCGGCCATGGGTGCCGGTGGTGAGCCTGGTCAAGGGCCTTGAGCAGGGCACCAATATGCGGATGAGCCAGATCATCGAAGAGGTACTCCCCGGGCACCCGGCCGGCATCCTGGCCGGGCCGAACATCGCCAAGGAGGTGGCCGAAGGCTATGCGGCCGCCGCGGTACTGGCCATGCCGGACCGCAATCTCGCGTCGAATCTGGCAAGTATGTTCCGCACCAAGCGATTTCGCACCTACACGACCGACGATGTGGCGGGCGTCGAGATCGCCGGCGCGCTGAAGAACGTCTATGCGATCGCGGTCGGCATGGGCTATTCGATGAACATTGGCGAGAACACGCGCGCGATGGTGATGACTCGTGCGATCCGCGAAATGAGCAAGCTCGGCGAGGCCATCGGCGGTCAGCGTGACACGTTCTCCGGCCTGGCCGGCATGGGCGACCTGATCGTCACCTGCACATCGCAGCGCAGCCGCAACCGCCGCGTCGGTGAGGAACTGGGCTCCGGTAAGCCGATCGCCGAAATCCTGGCCGGCATGACGCAGGTCGCCGAGGGTGTCAAAGCCGCCAGCGTGATCATGGAGTTCGCTGAGAAGTACGGCATCAACATGCCGATCGCCCGCGAGGTAGACGCGGTGGTCAACCACGGCTCCACCGTCGAGCAGGCCTACCAGGGCCTGATGGCCGAGAAGCCCGGCCACGAGGTGGACGGGACGCGCTTCTAACCGCCCGGCATGCCCGGCAGGTAGGGGTTGGCGCCATCGGGTCGGTCCATCATGGGGTTGAACCCGTTGATGAAGGTGCCGTCCGGGCTAACGACAAAGCCGATCTGTTCGCGGCTGTTCACACACGCCACCGCGCCGGTGCCGTCGGCCCCGCAACTGATGTCGCGGAAACTCAGGCGGGTGTTCGGCGGCAGTGCCACGACCTCGCCGACCCCGGCGAAAACGGGTTTGCCGGTGCTCGCGAAGGTTGGCGGCCCGACCGGTCCGGCACTGACCAGGTTAGCGCCGTCCGGCGCGCCGGGCAGCGCGCCACTGCATCCGTAGCCGCCGTTGTTCTTGTCGATCACGCAGGTGACCCCGACCGGCCCGGCGAAGGCGTACCAGTTGCCCCCCATGACCGAATAGGCCACTGGACTGATCGGCGCGTAGGCGTTGACGTCGGGCAATGGCAATGGGGCCGGCGCCGGATCTGGATCGGCCCAGGCCGGTGCCACACCCGCCCCAGCAACCACTGCAGCCCCTAGAGCACCGCGAAGGATCCTGAGGAACATCACAACACCGTACCGAACGAAGATCAGCAGGCAACTCGAGTATTCGAAACCAGTCGCGATGCTCTACCATAAGAAGCACCTACGCAGAACCTGAGAATCAGAAAGGCCGTTGGGCTAATGAGTCGGCTCCCCAACCACGTGATGCGCGCCTGCGCGTCGGCGGTGGGCGTAGCCACCGGTCTGATGGTTCTGGCCAGCACCACCCAATCCCCGCACGGGTTCATTCCGTCGGCTTTCCTCGCACCGCTCGAGGCCCTCGGCGGCTCGACGCCAACCGATGAGACCGACCTCCTGGCCATTGGCGCTGGTTCCAGCGATATCGGCGAAATCGCCGCCATCCTGGACTCCCAAGGTTCGAACCCCGCAATGCCCCCGGGCCTCACCGACTCGCCCGTGCAGGCGGCCTACGAAGCCGGTATCGGGGTCACCACGGTGCCCGCCGGCGACCCGGCACTGGCCGCACCTGCCTACAAGCAGTCGCTCACGCTGCCACGGGTGCCGGTCGTCGACGCACAGGGCCGGGTGGACTGCACCGGGTCTGTCAGTTGCCTCACCGATCCGGTCACCAAGGTGACGACGGTGACCTACCCCGACGGTGTGGTCGCGCTGGTCCAGCAGGTCAATGACATGACAGTCGTCGCCTACAAAACGCTGACCGAGGCCCTGCCCGAGCCGTTCCAGGCGCTGATGCCGCCCCCGTTCCAGCCGACGTTCCCGAAGCCCGGCAGCCCGGCGCCACTGCCTGCCGCGGCAGTTCCGGCGGTTCAGGCGCCCGCGCCGCAGACCAGTGCCCCATCGAGCGACGCCCCGCCGGTCGACGCCCCGTCCGTCGAGTCAAAGCCGCCGAGTTCAGCAGAGCTCCCCGAGATCAGCGCGAGCACCGTGCGCCCGCGGGTCGTCGTCACGAAACCGCCAGCGGACCTCGGCTCGGGGCAGAACGGGCCGGCTTCCGGCCCGGGGTTGATCAAGATTCCTGCCGTCAAGCCGACCAGTCCGTTCGACGTCGTCAGAGACGTCATCGGATCGGTCGTCGGAGCCGTGACCGGCAACAAGGCCCCCTCCAAGACGATCCGGCCGCGCGAGGCGCCGACAACAAACCCGTCCGGTCAAGATTCGTCCGGCCAGGATTCTTCCGGCCAGGATTCAGCCGGGCAGGATTCGTCGGATTCAGCCGGCGGCGTTCAGTAACTAGCCCCCGCGGGCCATTTTCTCCAGGCGAGCGATCCGGTCCTGCACCGGTGGGTGCGTCGAAAACATCTTGCCCATCCGGTCCTTGGCACTGAACGGGCTGGCAATCATCAGGTGCGCCTGATCCGCCAACTGCGGACTCGGCGGCAATGGCGCCTGCTCCACACCACCGCTGATTTTGCTCAACGCGGACGCCAGGGCCAGTGGATCGCCGGAGAGTTGTGCACCGGACTCGTCGGCCTGATACTCCCGGGAGCGCGACACCGACATCTTGATCACTGTCGCAGCCATCGGTGCAAGTAGCGAAACCAGCAGCAGCGCAAGCGGATTGGGTCCGCGCCCACCGCCCCGCACACCAGTGAACATCGCCATCTGCGCCATACCGGTGACCACGGAGGCCAGTGCGCCGGCCACGCACGAGATCAGGATGTCGCGGTTGTAGACATGGGAGAGTTCGTGGCCCAGCACCGCGCGCAACTCACGCTCGTCGAGCAGGTTGAGGATCCCGGTGGTGCAGCAGACCGCCGCGTTGCGCGGGTTGCGTCCGGTGGCAAAGGCGTTGGGGTTGGCTGTGTCGCTGATGTAGAGGCTGGGCATCGGCTGGTGCGCGGCAGTGGACAGCTCGCGCACCATCGCGAAGATCTCCGGCGCCTGCACCTCGGTGATCGGCTGGGCCTTCATGGCCTTCAGCGCGAGTTTGGCGCTGTTGAAGTAGACGTAGATGTTCATACCGACGGCCATCAGCACCGACAGGGCCAGGATGGACTTGTTCTGGAATAGCGACCCGATGCCGACGATGAGCGCCGACATGCCGACGAGCAGCACGAAAGTCTTCATCCGGTTGGCGGTGGGATGCCAGGTCATCTATGTCCTCCTAGAACGGTCCATCCGGGGAGACTAACGCCCCGAAGCGGCCCGAAAGTTCCGGATCGGCTATCCGTGTCGGTTAACCGTGTAGTCCACCAGCGAAGCCAGCGCACGTCGCCCGGGCACGTCGGGCAGCCCGGCCAACTCGGCCCGGGCCTGCTCGGCATACTGCAGCACGGTCAGTTTCGCCGCGGCGATGCCGCCGGAGGCCCGCAGCAGTCCCAGCGCCTCGGCGAGGGCCTCGTCGTCGGTGACCGGGCCCTTGAGGAGTTCCCGCAGGCGGTCGGCAGCCGGCCCGGTCTCCTCCAATGCGTAGAGCACCGGCAGGGTGTGCACGCCTTCACGCAGGTCGGTGCCGGGCAACTTGCCGGACTCGTCGGGATCGCTGTCGATGTCGATGATGTCGTCGGCGATCTGGAACACCGTGCCGATGATCCCGCCGATCCGGCCGAGTCGCTCGATTTGGTCGGCGTTGGCCCCGGAGAACGTTCCGCCGAAGCGTCCGGCCGCGGCGATCAGACATGCGGTCTTCTCCGACACCACCTTCAGGTAGTGCGAGACGGCGTCGTCATCGTCGCCTGAGCCCTTGGTCTCGCGCATCTGTCCGGTGACCAGCAGGGCGAACGTCTCGGCGATGATACGCACCGCCGCGGGACCGAGATCGGCCACCAACCGCGAGGCCGTCGCGAACAGATAGTCCCCGGCCAGAATCGCGATGTTGTTGCCCCAGCGGGCATTTGCCGACGGTACGCCGCGGCGCATCTGCGCCTCGTCCATCACATCGTCGTGGTAGAGGGTCGCCAGGTGCACCAGTTCGATGACCGCACCGGCGACGACGACATCCGAGGCGTCGGGGTCCGGACCGATCTGGGCCGACAACACGGTGAACAGCGGGCGGAACCGCTTGCCGCCGGCCTCGAACAGATGCAGCACGGCTTCGGTCATCAACTCATCGCCGCTGCTCAGTTCGGCGGCGATCAGTTCATCGACGCGGGCAACCCCGGCGCGAACGGCCTGGGCGAATTCGGGGTCACCGAAATCCACGCCTGCCACCACGGTCGCCGGTGTCCTCACCGACCTAACATACTGTGAAGCATGGCCGCATCAGCATCGGAGGTCCGGGCCGACGTCGTCGTGGTCGGCGCGGGGCCGTCCGGATCGGCGGCGGCCGCCTGGGCGGCCCGCAGTGGACGTGACGTACTCCTGATCGACGCCTGCGAGTTTCCGCGCGACAAAGCCTGCGGTGACGGCTTGACTCCGCGCGCGGTCGCCGAATTGCGCGCTCTCGGTCTGGGTGACTGGCTGGACGGCCGGATCCGCCACCACGGGTTACGGATGGCCGGATACGGCGCCGACGTCGAGGTGCGCTGGCCGGGCAAGTCGTTCCCGATGACCAGCAGTGCAGTCCCGCGCACCGAACTCGATGACCGCATCCGCGAGGTCGCCGCGGACTCCGGTGCCGCCATGGCACTGGGACGCAAGTGCGTTGACGTCGCCCGGGACAGCGCCGGACGGGTGGAGGCGGTAATCCTGGCCGACGGATCACGGGTGGGCTGTCGCTGGCTGATCGTCGCCGACGGGGCGCGCTCACCGCTGGGCCGCGTACTGGGCCGGCAATGGCATCAGCAGACGGTCTACGGGGTGGCCGCGCGGGCCTACCTGGCATCGCCGCGCGCGGACGAACCGTGGATCTCCTCGGATCTGGAACTGCGCTCGGCCGACGGTCAGGTGCTCCCCGGATACGGCTGGATTTTTCCCCTCGGCAACGGCCAGGTGAACATCGGGGTGGGCGCACTGGCCACCGCGAAGCGGCCCGCCGAGGTGGCCCTGCGGCCACTGCTGCGCCACTACGCCGACCTCAAGCGCTCGGCCTGGGGGTTCACCGGTCAGCCGCAGGCACACGCCTCGGCACTGCTGCCGATGGGCGGTGCGGTCTCCGGGGTGGCGGGTGAGAACTGGATGCTGATCGGGGACGCGGCGGCGTGTGTGAACCCGCTCAACGGCGAAGGTATCGACTACGGCCTGGAGACCGGGCGGCTGGCCGCGCAGATGCTGGACTCGGGCGAACCGGCGACGGCGGCCTGGCCGGCATTACTGCAGGCGCACTACGGGCGCGGGTTCTCAGTGGCCCGCCGACTCGGACTGCTGCTGACACTGCCCCGCTTCCTGCCGATGGCCGGCCCGCTGGGCATGCGATCGGCCGCTCTGATGAGAGTCGCGGTGCGGGTGATGGGCAACCTCGTCAGCGACGAGGACGCCGACCTCGTGGCCCGGGCCTGGCGGGTGGGCGGGGCCGGTTCGCGTCTCCTGGACGAGCGAAAGCCGTTCTGCTAGAGCGGTTTACGCCCCTGATGCAGGGCGACAATACCGCCGGTGAGGTTACGCCAGCTCACCTGTGACCAGCCGGCCTGTTCAATCCGGCTGGCCAGTGCCGGCTGGTCGGGCCAGGCCCGGATGGACTCAGCCAGGTACACGTAGGCCTCCGGGTTGCTCGACACCGCGCGCGCGACCCGCGGCAACGCCTTCATCAGGTACTCCTTGTAGGCGGTGGCGAACACCGGTACGGCGGGCGTGGAGAACTCGCACACCACCAGTCGCCCGCCGGGCTTGGTGACCCGGGCCATCTCGCGCAGACCGGCGCCGGTGTCGACGACGTTGCGCAGGCCGAAGCTGATCGTGACCGCGTCGAACACGTCGTCGCCGAACGGCAAGCGGGTGGCGTCGGCGCCGACCTTGGGCACCGGGCGCTGATGGCCGGCGTGCAACATCCCCACCGAGAAGTCCGCGGCCAGACACCATGCCCCGGACTTGGCGATCTCGACCGTCGACACCGCCGTGCCGGCGGCGAGGTCCAGGACGGTGTCACCGGGCCCGGCCCGCAGTGCCGCACGGGTGGCCCGGCGCCAGTAGCGGTCGCGGCCGGCTGAGAGCACGGTGTTGGTGATGTCGTAGCGCCGCGCCACGCCGTCGAACATCGACGCCACCGCACGCGGGTCCTTGTCCAGTGACGCCCGACTCATCGCAGAGACGCTACCGGCAGTCGTTGCTCGCGGCGCACCAGAACGGCCAGGGCCGCCGCACAGACCAGCCACCCCACCACCGCCGTGGACACAGCCGGAATGATCGCCAGGGAAGCGTTCCGGTTCTGTACCCGGACCAGATTCGGGCTGCCCTTGTCGAACTCCACGTAGATCCGCATGCCCGCGGCCAGTTCGGAGGGGTAGAGCACACCGAGTTCCGGACGGTAGGTGACGCGGTCGGGTCCGACGAACTCCACCGTCGAGCGACGCGGGCCGGCCGAGAGCACCTCGGCTTCGGCCACGCCCATGTTCCGTTCAATCTGACGATCGTTGCGCCACGCTCCGGCCACCAGGAGCACCGACTGCAAACCGATGACGGCGGCGACGATCCACACGCCGGTTTTGGCCCAGCGCAACACTTTCCGTTCGCCGGTGTCGATCAGATCGGGATCGCGTCGCGGCAGAGCATTGTCGAGCAGCGCCCAAAGGCGACCCTTCACTGCGCCGCCCTGATATCGGCGTGCAGTCGCCGCAAGGTGGAACGGTCGGCCTTGACCTCCAACACCCGCATTCCCTCGTGCGGCTCATCGAGGGCGCTGCGGAGATCGTCGACCTCGATCTGCCGGGAGTCGACGTGGTAGGCCCGGCACAGCGCGAGGACGTCGACGTCGTGCGGGGTGCCGAAGATGCGCGCGGAGACGTCGGCGAACCGGGGGTCGCCCTGCTCGAGCAGTTCGAAGATGCCGCCGCCGTTGTCGTTGGACACCACGATGGTGAGGTCGGCCGGCGTCGGTTCAGTGGGGCCGATCAGCAGGCCCGAGGCATCGTGGACGAAGGTGAGATCGCCGAGCAGGGCGATCGTGCGGGAGTTATGCGCCAGTGCGGCGCCGATGGCCGTGGACACCGTTCCGTCGATGCCGGCCACGCCGCGGTTGGACCGCACCGTGATGCCCTCGGTGTTCAGCCCCACCAGGGCGGCGTCGCGCACCGGGTTGGAGGCGCCGAGTACCAGTTGGTCACCCGGGCGCACCGCGGCGGCCACCGCCGCGGCGACATGCAACCCGGTGGTCAGTGGGTGGGCGGCCAACCGGTCGTGAACCGCCGCCAGCGCACTGCGGTTAGCCTCCGCGCAGCGCTGCAGCCACTGCGGATCGGCGGTGCCGGTGGTACGCGCCCGGGTGCCGGTGGCCTGGGAGTTACCCGACACATCAGGCCAGCGCGGCCCGGTGGTCAGTGCGAACACCGCGACGGTCGGATCAGCCAGCAGAGCGGTGACCGGACGGTGCAGCGTGGGCCGGCCCAGCATGATGACCTGCCGGGGGCGGACCCGGTTCAGCGCCAACGGATGCAGCGGGGTCGCCGCGTGCGGGGCGGTGGGCTCGGCGACCGTCGGCAGGTGCGCGAGGTTGGGATGCACCCCGGCGCCATGTCCGGCGATGACGACGGTGTCTTCGGTGAGGTCGATGTCAATCGGCTCGTCAAACGTCACCGGCGGGGTGTAGGTCCACGGTTGCCCGTCCGGCCGGCCCGGCGGGAACTCTTCCGGAACCGAATCCGCTTCGGGCACAAGGGGTTCGCGCAGCGGAATGTCGAACTGCACCGGTCCGGAATTGGCGGTGCGGGCCCCGGTGGCCGCGGCCAGCACCCGGCAGGCGGCCGAGCGCCACTGGGCGTTGAGCATCTCGAGCTTCTCGGCTCCCGCTTCGGCCAGGCCGGTGCTGATCGCCGCGCGCACCTGGGTGCCGAAGTAGCCCAGCTGCTCCATGGTCTGGTTGGCGCCGGTGCCCAGCATCTCGTAGGGCCGGTTGGCGCTCAGCACGATCAGCGGCACCCGGGCGTAGTTGGCCTCGACGACGGCCGGGCCCAGGTTGGCCACCGCGGTACCGGACGTCATCGCGATCGGGACCGGCCGCCCGCTGCCCGAGGCCAGGCCGACCGCGAGGAAGCCGGCGGTACGTTCGTCGATCCGCACGTGTAACCGCAACCGGCCCGCACGATCAGCGTCGGCCAGGGCGAAGGCCAGCGGGGCGTTGCGGGAACCGGGGCACAACACCACGTCGGAGACGCCGCCGCGAATGAGTTCGTCGACGACGACGCGGGCCTGAGCCGTCGAGGGATTCACGCCTACCAGCGTGTCATATCAGGCTTCCGGCGAAAAACCCCAGCATGGCGTTGTTGACCACATCAGGCCGCTCCAGGAAACCGAGGTGGCCGGCGTTGGCGATCTGGATGTAGCGGCCGTTCGGCAGGGCCTCACCGACCTCCCGGCCCAGCGCCGGCGGGGTGATGACGTCGTCGCCGAATCCGATCACCAGCACCTCGGTGGTGATCGATCGGTAGGCGAGCAGCCGGTTCTCCGTGGGCGCGACGGTCATCTGGGCCCGCCAGCCGGCCGTGCGCGGGAGCGGAAACGCGGTGAACATCTCGACCCACTCCCCGATCGCCGCGGCATCGTTGATGGTCTTGGCCGAGAAGTTCTCCAGGACGCGGACTTTCGCCGCGTAGCCGGCCGGCAACTCGATGCCGGAATCGGCCAGTTCCAGATCAGCGGCCCGGAATGCGGTGCGGGTGTCATCGAGCCGGCCGCGGGTTCCCATCAGCACCACCTGGGTCAGGAGTTCCGGCCGGGACAACATCAGCTCCTGGGCGATGAATGCGCCCATCGACATCGCGACCAGTCGCACCGGAGCACCCACCACGGTCTCGATGAGTTCGGCGGTGTCGGCGACCATCTCATCGGTGGAGAAGCCGGAGGCGTCCTCGGTGGCGCCGATGCCGCGGTTATCGAAGGTGATGCAGCGGTACCCGGCGGCGGTGAACGCCGGCACCTGGTGAATGTGCCAGGTACGACCCGCGCCGCCGGTGCCGGCGATAAACAGCACCGGTTCACCGGAACCGGTTTCGGTGTAGGCCAAGGTGGTCACCGGCGCGAGGCTAGCAGTGCTGGGCTAGCAGTGCTGGGCTAGCCGTGCTGGGCGGGTAGCAGGGCCTGACAGGCCCGCACCCGGGCGATCCACCAGTCGCGCCGCTCGGCCGGGGCGGCCAGGGCGGCCAGTCGGGCCGGGTCGGGCACGACGTCGGCCACGGCAAGGCAGCCGTCGACGACCGGAAGGTCGGCGACGTCGTCGACGAATAATCCCCCGGTGCCCAGCCCGCAGGCATGCTCCAGTCGGGGCAGTGCCGCCGCGGCGGCGAGTCCGGCGGCGATGCCGACCGCGGAGTCCAGCGCGCTGGAGATCACCACCGGGATGTCGATGGCGGCGGCGATGCGCAGCAGTGCCGCGACACCGCCCAGTGGGGCGACCTTGAGCACCGCGATATCGACCGCGCCTGCCCGCACGACGGCCAACGGGTCCGCGGCCCTACGGATGCTTTCATCGGCGGCCACCGGAATGTTGATGCGCCGTCGCAGGAGCGCGAGTTCAGCCACCGTGGCGCAGGGTTGTTCGAGATATTCCAGCGGACCGTCGGCACTGAGTGCGGCCGCAGCCGCGACCGCCTGCTCGAGAGTCCAGCCGCCGTTGGCGTCTACCCGCACCGTCGGGACCAGCGCACGCACCGCGTTGACCCGCGCCACGTCCTCAGCCAGGGTCTGGCCCGGCTCGGCGACCTTCACCTTGGCCGTCGTCGCACCGGGAAATCTCGCCAGCACCTCGGCCACCTGCCCGGGGAGCACCGCTGGGATGGTGGCGTTGATCTGAATCGAGTCACGCCGCGCCGGAGGCCTTGTCCCGTAGGCGGATTCGATCGCTGAGGCAAGCCAGTACGCGGCTTCCTGCGGCGGATATTCCGGGAACGCGCCGAAGTCACCCCAGCCGGACGGACCGTCGATCAGTGCGACTTCGCGCACCGTGATACCACGAAAACGCACCCGCATCGGTAGCGCGACGACATGCAGACGATCCAGCAGGTCGTCTGCCTCCATCAGATGGCGCGGTCGCGGTTCTCCCAGTAGGGCTTGCGCAGATCCTTCTTGAGCAGTTTCCCGGTGGGGTTGCGCGGCAACTCGACCATGATCTCCACGCTGCGCGGGCACTTGTAGCCCGCCAGTTTCTCTTTGCACCAGGCGATGAGTTCCTCCGGGGAGACCTCCTGCCCGGCGGATAGTTCGACGACGGCTTTCACCGACTCGCCCCACTTCTCGTCGGGGATGCCGAACACTGCGGCGTCCCCGACGGCCGGATGGTCGGTCAGCGCACGTTCGACCTCGACGGAGTAAATGTTCTCCCCACCGGAGATGATCATGTCTTTGAGTCGGTCCTCGACGAAGACGAACCCACCGTCGTCAACGCGGCCGATGTCGCCGGTCCGGAACCAGCCGTCCTCAGTGACCGCCTCCTTGGTGGCATCGGGCTTGTTGTGGTACCCATCCATCAACTGCGGTGTGCGGAACCACAATTCACCGGGCTGCCCTTGCGGGACATCTTCGAGGGTGTCGGGGTTGACCACCTTGACCTCAACCTTGAGCGCGGGCTGGCCGGCGCTGGTGAGCCGCTCGGGATGGGATTGGTCGCGGTGGGCCTGCGGGGAGAGCACAGTGACCGCGCCGCACACCTCGGTCAGGCCGTACACCTGGACGAAATCGGTGTTTGGGAAGTCCTTGAGTGCCTGGCCCAGCAACGCAGGCGGCATGGGTGAGGCGCCGTAGGCGAAGGTGCGCAACCGGTTGAACAGCCCGATCACGTCCGGACCCATCTCCATCACCTTGGACAGCACCGCCGGCACCAGGAAGGTGCGGGTGGCGCCGGCCATGATGGCCCCGGCCAGTGACGCGCCGTCGACCTCGCGCGTCACGAAGCTGGGAATGCCGGCGTGCAGGCCCAACTGCGCGTAAGAGGAACCGCCGACGTGGAACAGCGGCATGGACACCATGTTGATGTCGTCGGGTTCGAACTCGGCGAAGGCGCCGCCGGCGTTCAGGGTGTGCGCCACCAGGTTGCCCTGAGTCAGTCTGATTCCCTTGGGGTTTCCGGTGGTACCCGAGGAGTACATGATCACCGCGACGTCCTCGGGCGTGACGTCGGCGCCGCGGCCGCGCGGTGTTGCGGCGGCCAGCATGGCCTCGTACTCGTCGGAATCGCCGCCCTCGGGCGTGAGCGAGATGATGTGCGCGACCCCCGGCAGTTGGTCGCGGATCGCCTCGATCCCGGGCATGAGTTCGGCGCCGACGATCAGCAGTTTGGCACCGGAGTCGTTGAGCACGTAGTCCATCTCACCCCCGGCCAACCGGAAGTTAACGATTGCCGTCGCCGCACCCAGTGATGCCGCGGCGATCGTGGTCTCAAGGCAGGCGGGATGGTTCTTGTCCAGGAAGGCGACGACGTCGCCCCGGCCGATCCCGCGCTCGGCAAGGGCCCCGGCCAACCGGCGGACGCGGTCGTCGAACTGCGCCCAGGTCCATTTCCGGTCGAGGTAAATGACGGCGACGTCGTCGGGCTTGTTTTTCGCCCAGTACGCCGGTCGGTCGTCGAGGAAACGGGGTTCAGGTGGTTGCTGCATCTGTCATACCCTGCCATGTGGGGCCGTGTCGGGGGTGCGATTCGGGCGCAAAAGTACCCAGGCCATCACGATAGCCGTCGCCGGCACCACCGCCATGATCAGGCTGAGGTCACCGATGGCACCCAGCCAACTGTCAGTCGCCTCCGACACCACCCAGCGGGCCTGTTCCGGGTCGAGCACTTCGCTGCCGGCCGCCGAGTTCGGCGCGCCGCCGTGGGCCACCCGTAGCGCCTCGCGCGCCTGTTCAGTGCTGATCCCGGAATCCTGCAACTTGGCCCGCCCGTCGCGCAGGAACAACGTCGTACCGACGAGGGCAAACAACGCCGGACCCAGCGAGTAGGCGGCCTGACCGACAGCCGGTTTGACCGCGGACACCACACCGCCGAGTTCCGGCGGGGCACTGGACATCATGATCGTGGACTGCGGCGTCTGCACCACCGCTCCGCCAATCGCATTCAACGCGACCGCGACGCCGAGCACGGCGATCGGGGTGTTCTCGTCGAGCACCGTCAGCAGCAGCATGCCGGCCAGCAGGATCGCCAGACCCGCGACCAGCACCGCGCGCTCACCGAAGCGAAGGACGGCCCGGCCCGACGCGACGGCGGCCGCCGCGGCCGCCAGCATCGCCGGGATGAACAGCAAGCCGAGCAGTTCCGGGCTCTTCCCGCGGATGGTCACCAGGTAGTAGGCGAACAGGATGGTGCCGCCGCCGCCCAGGAAGGTGAAGGCTGCGCCCGCGATCAGGGCGGCGTTGAACCGCCGGGAGCCGAAGATGCGCATGTCCAGTGCCGGGGAGTCGGTGCGTAACTCCCAGCGCACAAATGCCACCCCGAGGACGATCCCGAGGACGATCAACCCCAGCGCAGCGGGATCGAAGCCGCCCTGTAATTCTGTCAGCCCGTAGATGATCGTGACCAGTGCCGCGGCGATCAGCGCGATGCCCGCTATGTCGAGCTTTCGCGGATCTTTCACGGTCTCGGGCACATAGCGCCAGGTGATGGCCAGAGTGAGCACCGCCAGCACGGGAGTCACCAAAAGGCCCGCTCGCCAGCCGAAGTGGGCGGCCAACCACCCGCCGAGTGCAGGCTGGAACACCGCGAGTGCGTAACCCGCGCCGAGGTAGGCGGCGATGGCGCCGGCGCGCCGACCGGGCGGGAAGACGGCGTTGATGATCGCCAGTGACAATCCGAGCACAAATGCGAAGGCCACACCCAGGCCGGCCCTGGCGATGATCAGCATGCCGACGTGCGGGGCGGCCGCACCGAGCACGCCGAAGAAAATCGACCCGCAGACACCAAGGATGAACATCTTCTTCATGCCCGCCAGGTCACCGAGCGCACCCGCGCCGAGCACCGCCGCCGCCAGGGTCAGAGTGCACAGGCTGGCCAGGAAACTAGCGGTGCCGGGCGTGAATTGCAGTCCCTCGCGCACCTGGGCCAGGTTGGCCGAGAAGATGGTCGGATCGGCGGCCGCGATGCTGAACCCCAGCCCCATCGCGACGATGGTCATGGTGGCCGCCCGCCCCGTCACAAGCTGTTGGCTGACCACCGCGCAGATGCTAGCCGGGCGGTGTCGGCTGTGAGACGGTGTTGGCCATGACCCCACAGGACCTGCTGCGTCACCCCCTGCATTCCGGCCACCTCACCGTCGCTGCTCTGCGCCGCAACGCCGATCGTCCGGTGCTGTTCCTGGGCGATGCCACACTCACTGGCGGCGAACTGGCCGAGCGGATCAGCTGTTACATCCAGGCCTTCGAAGCCCTGGGCGCCGGCACCGACGCAACCGTCGGCCTGCTGTCGCTGAACCGGCCCGAGGTGCTGATGATCATCGGCGCCGGCCAGACCCAGGGCTACCGGCGCACCGCGCTGCATCCGCTGGGTTCCCTGGACGATCACGCCTACGTGCTCGCCGACGGCGGTGCCACGTCGCTGATCATCGACCCGGTCCCGATGTTCGTCGAACGCGCCGTGGGACTGCTGGCGAAGGTGCCGTCGCTACGCCAAGTCCTCACCCTGGGCCCGGTGCCGCCGGAGTTAGCTGACGTTGGTGTGGATCTGATCGCTAAAGCCGCCAGCTTCTCGCCGAAACCCCTTGTGGCAGCAAATCTTCCGGCTGACCACATCGGCGGTATGACGTACACCGGTGGCACGACAGGCAAGCCCAAGGGTGTGATGGGGACAGTCGGTTCAATCATGACGATGACGACGGCGCAACTGGCCGAGTGGGAGTGGCCGCAGCATCCGCGGTTCCTGATGTGCACGCCGCTGTCACACGCCGGGGCGGCGTTCTTTGTACCCGTGATCGTCAAGGGTGGCGAGTTGATCGTGCTCACCAAGTTCGATCCGGCCGAGGTGCTTCGGGTGATCGAAGAGCAGAAGATCACCGCGACCATGCTGGTGCCCTCGATGATCTATGCGCTGATGGACCATCCGGACTCCCACACCCGGGATCTGTCGTCGCTGGAGACGGTGTACTACGGCGCGTCGGCGATGAATCCGGTGCGCCTGGCCGAGGCGATCGCGCGGTTCGGTCCGATATTCGCGCAGTACTACGGCCAGTCCGAGGCACCGATGGTGATCACCTACCTGGCCAAGGGCGACCACGACGAGAAGCGACTGACGTCCTGCGGGCGGCCCACGCTGTTCGCCCGGACCGCACTGCTGGATGCGGAAGGAAAACCGGTGCCGCAGGGCGAGATCGGCGAGATCTGCGTATCCGGACCGCTACTCAGTGGCGGCTATTGGAATCTGCCGGAGGCCACCGCCGAGGCATTCTCCGGCGGTTGGTTGCACACCGGCGATATGGCGCGCGAAGACACCGAGGGTTTCTGGTACATCGTCGACCGGGTCAAGGACATGATCGTCACCGGCGGGTTCAACGTCTTTCCCCGTGAGGTGGAGGACGTCGTCGCCGAGCATCCGGCGGTGGCCCAGGTGTGCGTGATCGGCACTCCCGACGACAAGTGGGGCGAGGCGGTAACCGCGGTGATCGTGCTGCGCCCCGAGCACGCGTCCGACGACGCGGCGGTGGCGACGCTGACCGCTGAGATCCAGGATGCGGTCAAGGAGCGTAAGGGATCAGTGCAGTCACCCAAGCAGGTGATCGTGGTGGACTCGGTACCGGTGACGGCGCTGGGTAAGCCCGACAAGAAGGCCGTGCGGGCGAAGTTCTGGGAGGGCACGGGTCGTTCCGTTGGCTGACGTGCGCGCAGTCCTGTTCGACTTCTCCGGCACGCTGGCCAGCCTCGAGGCGCGCGACGATTGGTTCACCGGGACCGGATTTGACGCAGCGCAACGCGCCAACGTGATGGACCGATTGACACACCCCACCGCGAGTGTGCCGCACCACGCCTGGGAGTACCGCGACCTGGATCCGGCATTGCACCGGGAGGCCTATCTGCATGTGCTGCAGACCTCAGGCCTGGCTGACGAACACGCCGAGGAGCTTTACCGGCTCGTCACCGACCCGGCCGAATGGTCGGTGTACCCGGACACGGCATTCGTGTTGACGTCTCTGCGGCTGAACGGAATCCGCACCGCCGTCGTCTCCAATATCGCCTGGGACATCCGTCCGGTACTCACAGCTGTCGAGGTCGACGAGTTCGTGCTGTCCTTCGAAGTCGGTGCTGCAAAACCCGATCCCCGGATCTTCACCGAGGCGCTGGCCCGGCTCGACGTGCCGGCCGAGCAGGCGTTGATGATCGGCGACAGCGAGGAGAACGACGGCGCCGCCCGGGAGTTGGGGTGTTCGTTCGCGTTGGTGGATCCGCTGCCGATCGCCAACCGGCCGACCGGGTTGATCGATGCGCTGCGCGTCCATGGGGTGGGTTTCTAGCCCTTCCCGCCGACCGCGACGCCCCTTCCCGCCGACCGTTACACCAGCGCGACGCTGGGCGTCGAGTGGTGCTCTGGCTGCACACTCGGCGGGCTTGGCTGGGACCTCGTGGCGTACCTTCGTGCTGTGAGCGACAACCCGTTCAATCCGGAACTGTGGCAGCCCGTGAAGGGCTTCACCGACCTCACCGACATCACCTATCACCGGCACGTGCTCGACGGCGTCGCGAAGCCGACGGTCCGGGTCGCGTTCAACCGGCCCGAGGTGCGCAACGCGTTCCGGCCGCACAGCGTCGACGAGTTGTACCGGGCGCTGGACCACGCACGGATGTCACCGGATGTCGGCGTGGTGCTGCTGACCGGTAACGGACCATCGGCCAAGGATGGTGGGTGGGCGTTTTGTTCCGGTGGCGATCAGCGCATCCGCGGTCGCAGCGGCTACCAGTACGCCGACGGGGAGACCGCCGACACCGTGGATGCCGCCCGGGCCGGCCGGTTGCACATCCTGGAGGTGCAACGGCTGATCCGGTTCATGCCCAAGGTGGTGATCTGTCTGGTCAACGGCTGGGCGGCGGGCGGTGGGCACAGCCTGCACGTCACCTGCGACCTGACCCTGGCCAGCCGCGAGCATGCGAGGTTCAAACAGACCGACGCCGATGTCGGCAGTTTCGACGGCGGCTACGGCAGCGCGTATCTGGCCAAGCAGGTGGGTCAGAAGTTCGCCCGCGAGATCTTCTTCCTCGGCGAGGACTACACCGCCGAGCAAATGCATCAGATGGGCGCGGTCAACCGGGTGGTCGAGCACGCCGAGTTAGAGAACGTCGGGCTGGACTGGGCGGCGAAGATCAACGCGAAATCGCCTCAGGCACAACGGATGCTGAAGTTCGCCTTCAACCTGCTCGACGACGGCCTGGTGGGCCAGCAGATCTTCGCCGGTGAGGCCACCCGGCTGGCCTACATGACCGACGAGGCCGTCGAGGGCCGCGACGCGTTCCTGGAGAAGCGCGACCCGGACTACAGCCCGTTCCCGCGCTACTTCTGAGCATCCATAGACTCAGGAGCGTGACACTGCGCCGGAAACTGACCGAGGCGATAGCGCTGACCGGCATGCGGCCGCCGCTGACGGTGTCCGGGCGCACCCGAATTCCGCTGCGTGGCAAGCGGGTACTGATCACCGGATCCTCCTCGGGCATCGGCGAGGCCGGCGCCGAACAGTTCGCCGCCACGGGGGCCGAGGTGATTCTCGTCGCGCGCCGGGCAAATCTGCTCGACGCGGTGGCGGCACGGATCAGCGCCCACGGCGGCACCGCAACAGCGATTGCCTGCGACCTGTCCGACCTCGACGCCGTCGACGCGCTCTGCGACACCGTCGAGCAACGGTTCGGCGGGGTGGACATTCTGGTGAACAACGCCGGGCGGTCCATCCGGCGTTCGCTGGCCGAATCGCTGGATCGCTGGCATGACGTCGAGCGCACCATGACGCTGAATTACTACTCGCCACTGCGGCTCATCCGCGGCCTGGCTCCCGGCATGATCGAACGCGGCGACGGCCACATCATCAACGTCGCGACCTGGGGCGTACTCACCGAGGCTCCCCCACTGTTCGGCGTCTACAACGCCTCCAAGGCCGCACTGAGCGCGGTGAGCAGGGTCATCGAAACCGAATGGGCCCGCAAGGGCGTGCATTCGACGACGCTGTATTACCCGCTGGTGGCCACCCCGATGATCGCCCCGACCAAGGCCTACGACGGAGTGCCCGCGCTGAGTCCACAGGAAGCCGGGCGGTGGATGATCGACGCGGCCGTGCACCGTCCGGTGCGGATTGCCCCGCGCTTCGGGATGGGCGCCCGGGCCCTCGACGTCGTCGCCCCCCGCGCGCTCAATAAGCTGCTGAAGCAACAACGGATGCAGCCCTGAATGCGGCACTTAAGCTAGGGCCATGGAGATCCTCGCGAGCCGCATTCTGCTGCGCCCGGCTGACTACGATCGCTCGTTGAGTTTCTACCGCGACGCCCTGGGCCTGGCGATCGCCCGCGAATACCCCGGCGGCACAGTGCTTTACGCTGGGCAGTCGCTGATCGAGTTAGCCGGCCACGGCGCCCCGGTAGAACCTGGTGGGCCGTTCCCCGGCGCGCTATGGCTGCAGGTGCGCGACGTCTATGCCACGCAGCAGGAACTCGAGGGCCGCGGAGTGGCGATCGAGCGCGAGGCACGCCAGGAGTTCTGGGGGCTGCATGAGATGCAGGTGACAGACCCCGACGGGGTCACGCTGATCTTCGTGCAGATTCCCGCCGAGCACCCGTTGCGCCGCGACATCCGCAGCTGAGGGATCTACCGGTGGCCGTTTTCTAGGGGCCAGCCCACCGACGCCAATCGACCGGCGACCTGGTTGATCTCCTCGGGGTTGGGATCCTTGGAGATGACTTCGGCGATGGCCTCGCGGATCTGCGCCTCGGTCACCGGCTCATCGCCGTTGCTCTGCTTCAGCACCGTCTGGGCCGCCTTGATGACCTCGTCCTCGCTCAGCGACCGCAACAGCAGCGCCAGCAGGGGGAAGTAGTCCTTCGGCGGGACGCCGGCCGGGTAGCCCTCGTGCAGCCAGTCAAGAACGCTCGAGCTGAAACCGGGGGTGCCGGGGGTGCCAGGGGTGCCATCGACAGTTGTCATCGCGAACTCACTTCTTGGGGAACATCGGGAACAGGTCAATACCGAAGTGGTGAATGATCGTCGAGCGGGTCACCCAGGCGACACCCGCGAGGATGATGAAACCGACGAACGCGAACAGCAGGATGCCCAGGTACTTCAGCGCCGGATTCGGCTTGTGGATCAGGTGATCGGCTTCTTCACCGCCGGCCCCGTGCGAGTAGGCCAGCATTCCGACCCCGAAGATCGCCGGCAGGCCCGCGCCGAGAACAAGTCCCACCAGCAGCACGGTGCCGATACTTTCCAGATACTTCACCATCAGATGTCCTTTGGTTCGCCGGGTCAGACCGAGGTCGTCGTCTTGATCTTGGGGTTGGTCTTCGCGGCCTCGCGAACCTCTGCGGGCACCACCGAGTTGGTGGAGGAATCCCAGTCGGCGTTGACGTTGCTGCTGTCGACCTTCTGCTGCTGGGCCCGCCACCACATGAAGACGGACAGCGCGACCAGGATGACGAAGATCACGCCGTCACCGGCCAACTGCGAACCGGAGATGTTCTTGACGGCATGCGACAGCCAGTAGGACAGTGCGCCCACCAGACCGGCGGCAGGCAGGGTGATCAGCCAAGCAATCGCCATCCGGCCGGCCACCGCCCAGCGCACTTCGGCGCCCGGCTTGCCCACACCGCTGCCCAGGATCGAGCCGGTGGCGACGTGGGTGGTGGACAGCGCCATGCCGGCGGCACTGGAGCTGAGGATGATCGCGGCCGAGGACGCTTCGGCGGCCAAGCCCTGCGGTGACTCGATCTCCACCAAACCCTTGCCCAGGGTGCGGATCACGCGCCAGCCACCGAGGTAGGTTCCCAGACCGATCGCGATGGCGCAGCTGGCGATCACCCAGAACGGCAGGCCGTCCTCTTTCACGTTGCCGCCCAGGTGGCCGGTGGTGATCAGGGCCAGGGCGATCACTCCCATGGTCTTCTGCGCGTCGTTGGTGCCGTGAGCGAGCGCGACCAGCGAAGCGGTGGCGATCTGGCCCCAGCGGAAGCCTGTCTCTCGGCGCTTGGCCAAAACTCTGCGGGTGATCCGGTAGACCAGCCAGGTGCCGCAGGCGGCAACGACACCGGCGATCACCGGCGCGGCGATGGCCGGGATGATCACCTTCGCGGTCACCCCGCTCCAGTTGACCCCGCCGGTGCCCAGCGCGGCCAGGGCGGCCCCGATCAACC
>CAIWCQ010000388.1 GCA_903911165.1 uncultured Actinomycetes bacterium
GATCGTCGCAGGTAGGCTCATCCCCTGGCATGCGGTGCAACGCGGGTTCGCTCGCGGGGTAAGCCGGGGTCTCGGGTCAGTGCTGGTCGCCGAGCTCTCTCGCCGTCGATGCCCGGCCGGCACCCGGGTCAGCCGGGATCCACCCGAAACAGGAGAGGTAACCGCTGTGTCCACCTACACGCCGAAGGCCGGTGACACCACGCATTCGTGGTACGTCATCGACGCTACCGACGTGGTGCTCGGCCGACTCGCCGTTGCTGCAGCCAACCTGCTGCGCGGCAAGCACAAGCCGACATTCACGCCCAACGTCGACGGTGGCGATTTCGTCATTGTCGTCAACGCCGACAAGGTCGCCATCGGAGGCGACAAACTCAACAACAAGATGGCGTATCGCCACTCGGGGTATCCCGGCGGTCTGCGCGCCCGCACGGTGGGTGAGGAAATGCAGAAACACGCCGACCGCGTCGTCGAGAAGGCGATCGTCGGCATGCTCCCGCACAACAAGCTGAGCCGTCAGATCCAGAAGAAATTGAAGGTCTACACCGGTCCGGATCATCCACATTCCGCGCAGCAGCCGATTTCGTTCGAGATCAAGCAGGTGGCCCAGTGACTGACGACAACGTGACCGAAGACAAGACAGCCGAAGCGCCTGCGGCAACCGAAGCGCCTGCGGCAACCGAAGCGCCTGCGGCAACCGAAGCGCCCAAGCGGCGGGAGCCGGTGGTCATGGATCAGCCGATCCAAACTGTCGGCCGTCGCAAGGAGGCTGTGGTGCGGGTCAGGCTGATGCCTGGCACCGGGCAGTTCAACCTTGATGGCCGCAGCCTGGAGAACTACTTTCCCAACAAGGTGCACCAGCAGCTCATCAAGGCGCCGCTGGTGATCGTCGACCGGGTGGACAGCTTCGACATTCACGCCCACCTCGACGGTGGTGGCCCTTCCGGCCAGGCCGGCGCATTGCGGTTGGCGATTGCCCGAGCTCTGATCCTGGTGCAGCCCGAGGACCGTCCGGCACTGAAGAAGGCCGGATTCCTCACCCGCGATCCGCGTGCCATCGAGCGTAAGAAGTACGGCCTGAAGAAGGCCCGTAAGGCGCCGCAGTACAGCAAGCGCTGAGCCGGCACCTTCATGGGCCGATTATTCGGAACCGACGGCGTTCGGGGCGTCGCCAACCGCGACCTGACCGGTGAGCTGGTACTGGCTCTCGGTTCGGCCGCGGCCCGGCGCCTCGCGCGGCCCGACAGTCCAGACAGGCCCGGCACCCCTGGCGCCCACAGCGTGGCGGTCGTCGGTCGCGATCCTCGAGCCAGCGGTGAAATGCTGGAGGCGGCGATGATTGCCGGGCTTACCGGTGAGGGCGTCGACGTGCTGAGCGTGGGCGTGTTGCCGACTCCGGCAGTGGCGTATCTGACCGCCGCCTACGGGGCCGATTTCGGCGTCATGATTTCGGCTTCGCATAATCCGATGCCGGACAACGGCATCAAGATCTTCGGCCCCGGAGGTCACAAACTTGACGACGACGCCGAGGACCGTATCGAGGAGTTGCTCGCTCAGGGTCCCGGGTTGCGTCCGGTCGGCGCCGGACTAGGCCGGGTTCTGGCGGCGCCGGATGCCCTCGACCGCTATCTTGCGCACATCGCCGCCGCCGGCATCGGACTCGGCGGGCTCACCGTCGTGGTCGACTGCGCCAACGGTGCGGCGTCGGCGGCCGCCCCGCGTGCCTATGCCGCGGCCGGGGCGCGAGTGATCGCAATCAGCGCCGAACCGGACGGGCTCAATATCAACGACGGCTGCGGCTCGACCCATCTGGCCCAGTTGCAGTCAGCGGTGGTGGACCACGGCGCCGATCTGGGACTGGCTCACGACGGTGACGCCGACCGGTGCCTGGCGGTGGATGCCGATGGCCGGGTCATCGACGGCGATGCGATCATGACGGTATTGGCGTTGGCCATGCAGGAGTCCGGTGAACTCGCCGCTAGCACACTGGTCACGACGGTCATGAGTAATCTCGGCCTGCACTTGGCGATGCGCGAGGCGGGGATCGAGGTCCGCACGACCGGTGTGGGGGACCGCTATGTGCTCGAGGAATTGCGCTCCGGCGATTACAGCCTGGGCGGAGAACAGTCCGGACACATCGTGATACCCGCGTTCGGGACCACCGGTGACGGCATCGTCACCGGCCTGCGACTGATGTCCCGGATGGCGCAGACCGAGTTGCCGCTGGCCGCTCTGGCCGCGCCCATGCGGTCGATTCCACAGGTGTTGATCAATGTTGAGGTCGCCGACAAGGCTACCGTCGCGCAGGCGCCCGCAGTGCGCAGCGCCGTGGCGCAAGCCGAGGCCGAACTCGGTGATACCGGCCGAATCCTGTTGCGGCCCTCCGGGACCGAGCAGCTCGTTCGTGTCATGGTGGAGGCCTCCGATGAGGACACCGCTCGGCAGGTTGCCGATCGGGTTGCGAAGTCGGTCAGCGCCGAGGGCTGAGTCCGACCGGTTCAGCGGAACCGCCTGCGGCTCCGCCGCGTCATACCCGTTATGGGAACAATGTCGGTCGACCCGGCCGCGCTTCAGGCGGCGGCCCTGCGGATGGACACCGCCGCCGACATCGTGCTCGGGATTCTCCGCGCAAACCTTGCCGACCTGAGGTTTGACGCCGCGATGGCGGGCAGCGACTATGCCGCGGCCGGTGCTGGGGTCCGGGAGGTTCTCGACCGATTGGTCGCGGATATGACGCAATGGGCCGTCGCGGCCCGTGAGACCGGCGCGGCGCTGCGCGTCGGTGCCGACTGGTACGCCGATGCTGAGTCGCGAGCAGTTGCGGCTCTGAGATGACGCTCGACAGTGGGGTGCGGCTCGCCCTCGAGGCGCTGCAATCCGACGGTGCTGCCCTGACAGCCGCAGCCAATGCAGCCGAGGAAGCCCTTGGGGTCCAGCGCGGGGCACTGGATGTGCTGGTGGAGGGTTGGCGCAGCGACGCTGGCGCCGGTGCCCTTGATTTCGTAGCGCGGAACTGCGCTGCAGCCGCCGAGATCGTGACGGCATTGCGGGGTGCAGCCGTTGTGTTGGGGTCGCTCTCGGAGAACCTGGGAATTCTGGCGGACGCGAAGGCCGAGGCACCCCTATCGGACGAACCCCTATCGGACGAACTCCTACCGGACGAACCTCTGCCCGACGAGGTCAACGGCGACTGGTACCCGCCGATGGACCCGATGATCGACTGGATAGACCCAGACCGGATGAATCCAGCGGTCGGTGCGGCCTATGGCGACGCCTCCACCCGGCTCGGCGAACTCCCGATGTCCCGGTTCGAGGCACCCATGCCGCCGCCGGCTGTCCCGTCCGGTGTGCCGGCGTTGCCCAATCTCGGTGGCGCACTGACCGGACTCATCGCCCAGATCGCCGAGGCGCTGGGTTCCTACTCGGAGCTGGACTCCTACTCGGAATTGGACTCCGAACCCGATCCCGAGCCGGAAACTGAGCCGGAGACGGAACCTGAGCCCGAGACGGAACCCGACCCCGATCCCGAGCCCGAACCTGAGCCCGAGCTCGAGCCCGCACCCGAACCTGAGCCCGCAACCGAACCTGAGCGCACACCCGAACCTGAGCGCACACCCGAACCTGAGCGCACACCCGAACCTGAGCCCACACCCGAACCTGAGCCCACACCCGAACCCGAACCCACACCCGAACCTGAGCCCACACCCGAACCTGAGCCGGCACCCGAGCCGGGGAGTGCCCCCGGCGCTCTGGCCGCCGAGTCCGTTGACACCGCCACCCCGTGCGAGATCGCCGCGGACGAACTTCCGCAAATTGGCGGTTGAGGCGGCTCAGTCCACTAATCGCTGCAACTGCTCGATGAAATCTACGTATTCGGCAGCGTCGCCGGTCACCGGGGTGGCCAGCAGGGTGGTCACGCCGGCTTCGGCGAAGGCCGCGATCCGTTCCTTCACGTAACCGCGTGGGCCGATGAGCGAGATATTGCGCACCAGTTCGTCGGGCACCGCC
>CAIWCQ010000389.1 GCA_903911165.1 uncultured Actinomycetes bacterium
CAGGCCGACCAGTTCATTGCCCCTCGGCTGACGCCGGCCAAGGACGATCCGGACTACGGCGCGATGAACTGTGGCGCGCCGTTGAGCAACGCCACCGGTATCCCGCTCGCGCCGGAGGACTTGCCCCCCGGGGATATGCCCGCGATGGACTTCAGCGCACCCGCAGCCGAACCGGCCGCAGCGCCTGGCTAACCGACCGGCCATCCGGTGGTCTCAGCCCACGCCCAGGCCCGGCGGTGGGCGTCGGCGAACCACTGTTGCGTGTTGTGGGATCGCTTGGCACGCGTGTAATCGGCCCGCAGACCGGCGTTGGCGTTCAACCAGTCGACGAATAGCAACGCGAACTGCTGGTTAGGCCAACCGTCGACCCGGATGTGAATATGGGTCGGCCGACCCGGATCAGCTGAGGCGTGAAAACCTTTGCGCCACAATGCACTATCGGTGGTCGTGGTGATATCGGTGGTCGTGTCAATAATGGCATCGCTGTCCACAGACCCGACCCGGGGGTAGCCGGCCCGCAGCAGATCCTCGGCGAGCTCGTCGGCGACATCCAGCGACGCGACGGTGACCTGTACGTCGATGACATCGCGGGAGTCCATTCCGGCGACCGCGGTCGAGCCAATGTGGTCGATACGGATCGCCCGGTGCCCACAGGTGGTGTTCAGTCGGGCCACAACGCGAGCAGCCTGATCGGTCCACGTCGGATCGGCCGGCACGATTTCGCCCGACTCCGTGGCGGGCGTCCCGGTAGCGAGGTTGTGCGCGAACGGCAGGATCCGCTGATACCAGAGTTCGCGGGCCTGCTCCACCAGACGGCCCTCGGTGCCGGAGTTGTCCAACCAGACATCGGCGACCCTGCGTCGCTGTTCCTCAGTCGCCTGGGCAGCGATCCGCGCCCGGGCATCAGCCTCATCCATCCCACGAATGCCGATCAGCCGGTTCAACCGCACGTCCGGATCGGCGTGTACCACCACGACCAACGGGAACAGCGGGGCCATCTGGGATTCGACCAGCAACGGAATGTCTTCGACGATCACTTGATCCTCAGACACCGCTGCGACGATCTCGGCGCGCCGCGTTGCGACTAGGGGATGAACGATCGCGTTGAGCTTGGCGCGTTGCTCCTCATCGCCGAAAGCCTTGGCCGCCAACGCCGGACGATTCAGCGCGCCGTCGGATAACAAAATGTCGTGGCCGAAATGATCGACCAGCGCAGCCAGGCCCTGCGTGCCCGGTTGGACCACCTCGCGAGAGATCACATCGCCGTCGACGATGACTCCACCACACTCAGCGAAGGTGGACGACACCGTCGACTTCCCCGCGCCAATGCCGCCGGTCAGACCAATGCGCAGCACGGCGCGATCCTCAGGGCCGTCGACTGGTCAGGCGTTGCCGGCCAGCTTCTCGCGCAGCGCCGCGAGTTGGCCGTCGCTGGCCAGGGATCCGCTGGCCGAATCGTCGTCACTGGAACTCGAACTCGATGATGTCGAGCTGGACGTCGGATTCTCCTCGGCGGCGGCGGCATCGGCAGCGGCGAACTTTTCCATCTGCGTGGTGTGCATCTTGTGCCGGCGCTCGGCCTCGGCGTAGCGGGCCTCCCACTCGGTGCGCTGCGTGTCGAAGCCCTCGAGCCAGTCGTTGGTGTCGGGGTCGAAGCCCTCCGGGAAGATGTAGTTGCCCTGCTCGTCGTAGCTGTCGGCCATGCCGTACTTCGAGGGGTCGAACTCCTCGTTGTAGTCCTCGTTGGCCTGCTTGAGGCTCAGCGAGATGCGACGACGCTCGAGGTCGATGTCGATGACCTTGACCATCGCGTCGTCGTTAACGCCGACCACCTGATCGGGCACCTCGACGTGGCGCTCGGAGAGCTCGGAGATGTGCACCAGGCCCTCGATGCCCTCCTCAACCCGAACGAACGCACCGAACGGAACCAGCTTGGTGACCTTGCCGGGCACGATCTGACCGATCGCGTGGGTGCGGGCGAAGTGCCGCCACGGATCTTCCTGGGTCGCCTTCAGCGACAACGAGACCCGCTCGCGATCCATGTCAACGTCGAGGACCTCAACGGTGACCTCATCGCCGACGGCGACAACCTCCGACGGATGGTCGATGTGCTTCCAGGACAGCTCAGAGACGTGCACCAGGCCGTCGACCCCGCCGAGGTCGACGAACGCGCCGAAGTTGACGATCGAGGACACCACGCCCTTGCGGACGGCACCCTTGACGAGCAGGTTGAGGAACTCGCTGCGCACCTCGGACTGAGTCTGCTCAAGCCAGGCGCGGCGGCTCAGCACCACGTTATTGCGGTTCTTATCCAGCTCGATGATCTTGGCTTCGATTTCCTTGCCGATATACGGCGCCAGGTCGCGAACCCGGCGCATCTCGACCAGCGAGGCGGGCAGGAAGCCGCGCAAGCCGATGTCGAGGATCAGGCCGCCCTTGACGACCTCGATGACGGTGCCCTTGACGGCCTCATCGGCCTCTTTGAGCGCCTCGATGGTGCCCCAGGCGCGCTCGTACTGGGCGCGCTTCTTGGACAGGATCAGCCGGCCTTCTTTGTCCTCCTTGGTGAGGACAAGGGCTTCGATCTTGTCGCCGACGGACACCACTTCACTGGGGTCGACGTCGTGCTTGATCGAGAGTTCGCGGGAAGGAATGACACCTTCGGTCTTGTAACCGATGTCGAGCAGAACCTCGTCACGGTCCACCTTGACGATCGTCCCCTCGACGATGTCGCCATCGTTGAAGTACTTGATGGTCTTGTCGATAGCGGCGAGGAAGTCCTCAGCCGAGCCGATGTCGTTGATGGCTACTTGCGGCGAGGTGATGGTGGGACTTGGCATATTGCTGGGTTGCTCCGGACAGGGTCTATTGAAGGGACGGTTTCAGGTGCTTTTTCACGAGCTGCAGCCCGCAGGAGTGCACACGGGTACCGGGTGAGCGTACTCGAACGG
>CAIWCQ010000390.1 GCA_903911165.1 uncultured Actinomycetes bacterium
CATCGTCGACGGCGCCGACATCGCCGGTGTGCAGCCAGCCGTCGGCGTCGATGGCCGCCGCAGTGGCCTGCGGGTCGTCGAGGTAACCGAGCATCACATTGGGCCCGCGCAGCAGCACCTCACCGGCGGCTCGGTCGGATGTCGCCGACCCTGCGGCTCCGGTGTCGTCGGGGGAGTCGATGCGCAGCTCGAAGTCGGCGATGGGCCGCCCGCACGTGGTCGCCACCGTGACGGCGTCGTCGTCGGCGCGGCACATCGTGCCGAACCCGCTGGCCTCGGTCAGGCCGTAGGCGGTGAGCACGATGTCGATGTCCAGCTCGGACTGCATCCGGTCGATCAGCACCACCGGCACGGTCGCCGCACCCGTGACCGCGAACCGCAGTGAGGTGAGGTCGTAATCGGGCCGGGCGGGATGATCGAGCAGGGTCTGGTAGATCGTGGGTGGTCCCGGCAGCACAGTGATCCGGTAGCTCTGCACCGCGCGCATCGCCTGCTCGGGATCGAAGGTCAGTTGCGGTATCAGCGTCGCTCCGGTCTGCAGGCACGCCAGGATGCCGGCCTTGTAGCCGAAGTTGTGGAAGAACGGGTTGATGCACAGGTAGCGGTCGTCGCTGGTGAGTTTGCCGCACGCGGCCCACGCCGCCGGTGCCGATAGCGACTGCCGGTGTGCGCAGAGCACGCCTTTGCTGCGGCCGGTCGTGCCCGAGGTGAACAGGATGTCGGACACGTCGTCACCGGTGAGGGCCGCGGCGCGGGCGTCGACCTCCGACATCGGTGCCTGCGGACCGGCCGTGAACTCGTCCCAGGTGCCGTCATCGGCGTCGAGCGGAACCCGGACGATGTGCCGCAGCGCCGGCAGCGCGCGGCGATCGAGGTCGGCCACCCGGTCGGCGCCCAGGAACCGACCCATCGCTATCAGCAGCGGCGCGTGGGTGCGGGCCAGGATGTCGGACGCTTCCTCGGCGGTGTAGCGGGTGTTGAGCGGCACCACCACGGCGCCGGCGTAGTGCGTGGCCAGGCACGCTACCACCCAGTGCCAGGTGTTGGGCGACCAGATCGCGACCCGGTCTCCTGCAGCCACGCCCAGCCCGATCATGGCCGCGGCGGTGCGGCGCACCTCGTTCCGCAGCTGGGTGAAGGTGAAGCTGCGGTCCTCGGTGATCAGGGCGGCATGGTCAGGGAGGTCGCGTGCCATCCGGTCCAACACCGCCGGTGTTGTCCTCGGATCGCTGGTCATGGCCGGCTCCTCCTCCCGCCGCTCCGCGGCGCGCATCGTCGGCCGGGCTAACAAAGCAAGTGCTTGGTAGGTTAGCCTACAGGGATGGAGGAGGTCGAGGAGTTCCGGTCGGAGGTCCGTGAGTGGCTCGCCGAAAATCTGGTCGGTGAGTTCGCCGCACTCAAGGGTCTCGGCGGGCCGGGCCGCGAGCACGAGGCGTTCGAGAAGCGGGTGGCGTGGAACCGCCATCTGGCCAAGGCCGGTCTCACGTGTCTGGGCTGGCCCGTCGAGCATGGCGGCCGCGGACTGTCCGTCGCGCACCGGGTGGCCTTCTACGAGGAGTACGCGTTAG
>CAIWCQ010000391.1 GCA_903911165.1 uncultured Actinomycetes bacterium
ACGTTCGAGATCACCACGCCGAAGGAGCGCCCTTTCCTGTGTCAGGTCAGCTCTGCGCCCCGGGTGGATATCGCGGCGGCCTATCCGGGTGCGGATGGCACCGCCATCGACGGCTTCACCGCGGCAGGCGCCCGCGGCGTGGTGATCGAGGCGATGGGGTCGGGCAACGCCGGCGGATCGCTGATCGACGCGGTGGCACGGGCCTGCCGACGCGGGGTCGCGGTGGCGATCACCAGTCGGGTGCCGGGCGGACACGCGCGCCCGACCTACGGACCGGGTGCCGATCTGGTGGCGGCGGGGGCGGTGATGGTGCCACGCTTGCGGGCCGGCCAGGCGAGGGTGCTGCTGATGGCCGCACTCGGTGCGGGACTACCCGTGGAGTCCACCGTCTCCCGTTGGGGCTGACAGGTCGGAGTCGTCAGACGCATCGGGCCAGTCGAGACTGTCGACCGCGTTCGCGCTGGCGAGTTCGGCTGCGTCGATGACGAAAGTTCGCATCACCCCCGGGCCGCTGGCGCGGGTCTCGAACCGGACGCTGACCACGCCATGCCCGGCGCCCTGCACCCATCCGTGGCCGAACTCGGGATGTTTGAGGTCGTCGCCGACTCGCCAACTGGAGATCTCGCTGGCCGGCTCGGGGAGCGCGGCATCGGTCGATTCGATTTCGTGGTGTTCAAGCTCCGGAAACAGCGATTCCTGACGCACGTCACTGAGGCCGGAGAACCCAACGCCCACGAGCCGGATCGGGCCGACATCACTGGGGTCGAGCAGCAGGCGGCGCGCCATCGCGGTGAGCGTGCCCGCGTCCGCGGTGGCGTACGGCAATGTGGTTGACCGCGTCAGTGTCGACATGTCCGACTTCTTGAGTTTGACCGTTACCGTCCGTGCGCCGCGTCCATCGCGCTCGAGGCGCCGGTGGGCGTGCTCGGCAATCGACATCGACGCCTGCAGAAGTTGGTCGAGAGTGGTCAGGTCGGCGTCGAAGGTGGACTCAGCACTGATCTGTTTGGCCTCGGCCCGTTCAACCACCGGCCGGTCATCAATTCCCCTGGCCAGCAACCGCAACGCCGGTCCGGCGGCACCGCCGAGAATGCTGGCCGCCTCCGCGTCGGACAGCGCCGCGAGCGCGCTCACCGTGTCGACGCCCAACCGGCGCAATCTTTCCTCGGCCACCGGGCCGATCCCCCACAGTCGACGCACCGGAAGACCCGCGAGCAGCAGGTGCTCCTCGTCGCGTCGGATCACCCGCACCCCGTCGGGCTTGGCCAGTCCGGAGGCGATCTTCGCGATCTGCTTGCCCGACCCGGCACCGACTGAGGTGACAAGGCCGGTCTGCTCCCGGACCCGCAACCGCAATCGGGCACAAAACCGTTCGACCGTCTCGGCATCGGCACCGGCCAACTCGGCCGGCTCCCCGAAGGCTTCATCGAAGGAGAGTTGCTCGAGCACCGGAACCATTGCCCGCACGGTCTGCATCACCCGTTTGCTCGCGACGTGATAGACCGCACCGCGGGGCGGAAGCACCACCGTCGCCGGCCCGATCAGTCGGCGAGCCTGATGCACGGGCATCGCCGAGCGGGCACCGAAAGCACGCGCCTCGTAACTGGCCCCCGCGACGACGCCGCGACCACTACGGCCACCGACGAGTACCGGCCGGCCACGCAATGTCGGCCGAGTCAGCTGCTCGACCGACGCGAAAAAGGCGTCCATGTCGAAGTGCAGCACCCAGCGCACGCTCATGCCTTTGCGATCGCCACCCGCACGCCGTCGCCGATGTCGACCGCCAGACCCTCGGGTGGCTCAACGAAGTCGAATCCAGTCGCCAGGATCTCCCCGGCGATCAGGTCACGGTGGGTTCTGGCCCACTGCGCACGTTCGGCCGGCACCGCCATCTGCACGGTGATCCGGTCGCTCACGTCCAGGCCGGTCGACTTTCGCAGATCCTGCAGTTCCCGGATCCGGTCCTTGGCCCAGCCCTCGGCCTCCAGTTCCTCGGTAACTGTTCCATCCAGAACTACCAGCCCCGCTCCACCAGGCAACGCAGCGGTGTACTCCTCGTCGGCGGCAACCAGTCTGGAGCTGTACTCGTCGGCCCTCAGCACGATCTGATCGGCGGTGAGTGTGCCGTCGGAGTTGAGCACCCCACGACCAGCCTTGACCGCCTTGATGGCGTCCTGCACGGCCTTGCCCAGTCGCGGGCCCGCCGCGCGGGCGTTGACCGCCAGCTCAAATCGGCCGTACGTCGCGATATCGTCGGTCAGTTCGACGGATTTGACGTTCAGCTCATCGGCGATCAGGTCGGTGAAGGGTCGAAGCTTCTCCGAATCATCAATTGCCACAGTGATTTTAGGAAGCGGCAGCCGCACCCGAAGTTTCTTCGCCTTACGTAGCGAAGACGCCGTCGAGCACACCTCACGCACCTGGTCCATGGCGCCGACCAGATCCGGATCCGCGGGCAACATGCCCGCGTCAGGCCAATCGGTCAGGTGCACCGAACGTTCACCTGTGATACTCCGCCAGATCAGCTCGGTGGTCATCGGCAGCAATGGTGCAGCTAGCCGGGTGGTGACCTCGCATACGGTGTGCAGCGTGTCGATCGCGTCGCGATCCTCATCCCAAAAGCGCGCACGCGACCGGCGGACGTACCAGTTCGTCAGCGCCTCGGTGAACTGCCGCAGCAGCTCACAAGCCCCGGAGATGTCGCAGATATCCATGGCACCGGTGAGGTCGTCACGCAGCGCCGCAAGTTTGGCCAAGATGTAGCGATCCAGCACGTGGGTGGAATCGGTGCGCCACCGACCGACCTGTGGGGCGTACAACGCAAGGAAGCTGTAGGCGTTCCACAGCGGCAGCTGTACTTGGCGGACTCCCTCGCGAATCCCCTGCTCGGTGACGATCAGGTTGCCGCCGCGGAGGATCGGCGACGCCATCAGGAACCACCGCATGGCATCGGAGCCATCCCGGTCGAACACCTCGTTGACGTCGGGATAGTTTCGCAGCGACTTGCTCATTTTGGCACCGTCATTGCCGAGCACGATCCCGTGTGCAACGCAGGTTTTGAATGCCGGACGGTCAAACAACGCCGTTGCGAGCACATGCAGCGTGTAGAACCACCCTCTGGTCTGACCGATGTACTCGACGATGAAGTCACCGGGGTTGTGCCCGTCGACCTGCTTGTCAGGGTCGGTGGAATCGACGCCGTGGAACCACTCGTCATTCTCAAACGGATAGTGAACCTGGGCATACGGCATGGACCCAGAGTCGAACCACACGTCGAAGACATCTTCTATCCGACGCATCGTGGCGTTACCGGTCGGGTCGTCGGGATTCGGACGAGTCAGTGCGTCGATGTAGGGCCGGTGCAGGTCATCCGGCCGCACCCCGAAGTCACGCTCGAGTTCGTCGAGGCTGCCGTAGACGTCGATGCGCGGGTAGGCCGGGTCGTCGGAGGTCCACACCGGAATTGGTGTGCCCCAGTACCGGTTTCGGGAGATCGACCAGTCCCGGGCGCCGGAAAGCCACTTGCCGAACTGGCCGTCTTTGACATGCTCCGGATACCAGGTGATCTCTTGGTTGAGCTCAACCATTCGGTCCCGGAAATCCGTTACCTTCACGAACCAGGAAGACACCGCGCGGTAGATCAGCGGGTTGCGACACCGCCAGCAGTGCGGATACGGGTGGTCATAAGTCTCATGCCGGACCAGTACTGGCGCGTTGACCGCAGCCGGTCCGGTTCCATTCTTGAGATCCTTGATGATCAGCGGGTTGGCGTCGAAAACCAGCGTGCCCTGGTAGTCCGGCACGGATCCGTCAAACCGGCCCCGTGCGTCGACCGGAGTAACCGGGGTGATGCCCACGGTGTCGGTAGTGGCTTTGTCATCTTCGCCGTACGCCGGCGCCATGTGCACGATCCCGGTGCCGTCCTCGGTGGTGACAAAATCCCCGCGCAGCACCTGAAAGGAATTCTCGGAATCGGCGAAAAATGCGAACGGCGGTAAGTACCGCAAGCCAAGCAACTGCTCGCCGGTGTAGGTGGCGAGGACCTCCGGCTCCTCCCCCAGTTCCCGGCCGTAGCCGGCCAATCGGGCTGTGGCGAGTACGTACCGCTTGCCTTCCGAGACGATCAGCGCATATTCCACCCCCGGGTTCACCGCAACCGCCTGATTGGACGGCAGCGTCCACGGCGTGGTGGTCCAGATCAACAGGTAGGCGCCGTCGAGATCCGATCCCGTTGCAGTGATCCGGAATCCGACCGTGACCGCGGGATCTTGTCGGCTCTGATAGACGTCGTCATCCATCCGCAACTCATGACTGGACAGCGGCGTCTCGTCGTTCCAGCAGTACGGCAGCACCCGCACGCCCTCATAGGCCAGACCTTTGTCCCAGAGTTGTTTGAAAGCCCAGATGACGGACTCCATGAACGGCAGATCCAGGGTCTTGTAGTCATTGTCAAAATCCACCCAGCGGGCTTGCCGGGTCACATACGCCCGCCACTCTGCGGTGTAGCGCAGTACGGAATCACGGCAGGCATCGTTGAAAGCCCCGATGCCCATCGCTTCGATCTGGGACTTATCGGTGATACCCAGTTGGCGTTGCACCTCGAGTTCGGCGGGCAGGCCGTGGGTGTCCCAGCCGAACCTGCGCTCGACCTTGTAGCCACGCATGGTGCGGTAGCGCGGGACGATGTCCTTGACGTAGCCGGTCAGCAGATGCCCGTAGTGCGGTAGGCCGTTGGCGAACGGTGGTCCGTCGTAAAAGACGTACTCCTCGGCACCTGCGCGGCGCTCGATGCTGGCGCGGAAGGTGTCGTCGCCGCCCCAGTAGTCCAGAACCTCGCACTCCAGTGCCGGGAAGTCCGGCGCGCCGGTGGCGAGTTTCGGGTAACCATGCTCGGTCACTGGCTCAGTCGCTGGCTCAGTCACGATCGGGGTGGTCTCCTGTGCCGGTCGGGCACGGGGACGACGACGCGCGGGTGCGCGAGCGCCGCGGTACCACCCCGCTTACGTACGCGCGAACGCGTCCGTCGCTCATGTCAGGCTGTCACGGGCCTGTACCCGTCCGGTTCTACTAAGCCCCTGCCTGAACAGGCGGTCCGTTCCTCCGGAGGCTCCCCGGTGATGGCCGGATCAGCGCCGATGTCAGGGATTCTAGCGGCATGGGTGCCGGAGCCCGCGTACGCCGCGCTCGCGGGCCACGGGGGTTCTCCCCGCAGGTCACCTACGATGGGCGGGTGGCTCGAACCCGCCCTCCGGCAAAGATAGCCCCGGACGCCAGAGCCGAGGACATCGAAGGCGGGCGCTTCTTCGGATGGATCGGTCGATTCGTCGTGCGCTGGCCCTGGTTGGTGATCGGGGCATGGATAGCGCTGGCGATCAGCGTGACCATGGCATTTCCGTCGCTGGCTGTGCTGGCCCAGAAGGCACCGGCCTCCATCCTGCCGACGAACGCTCCGTCGGTCGTGAGCCAGAAGCAGATGAGCGAGGCCTTCGCGGAGGCCAGTTCCGACAACATCCTTCTGGTCGTGTTGACCAACGAAAAAGGATTTACGCCGGCCGACGAGGTGGCCTACCGCGACCTGGTCGGCGCCCTGCGTGCCGAAACCGAGGACGTCGCGGCCCTGCAAGATTTCGTGACCACACCGCCACTGCGGGAGATCCTGGTCAGCAAGGACAACAAGGCGTGGCTGCTGCCGGTCAATATCGTCGGCGAAGTCGCCACCCCGAAGGCGATCGCCGCGACGAAGCGCGCCATTCAGACCGTGCAGGACACCGTGGCCGGCACCTCGTTGCAGGTCTACACCACCGGCCCGGCCGGCACCTTCAACGACATCAAGGACCTCGGCGACCGGGACATATTCACCATCGAGGTCGCCACGGTGGTGGCGCTGCTGACGATTCTGCTGATGGTGTACCGCAACCTGCTGACAATGATTCTGCCGTTGATCACCATTGGTGTGGCCCTGGTGACGGCTCAGGGTGTGGTCGCGGGCATGGGAACCCTCGGTCTGAGCGTCTCCTCCCAGACCATTGTCCTGCTCACCGCGATGCTCGCCGGCGCCGGGACCGATTACGCGGTATTCCTGATCAGCCGGTATCACGACTTTCTACGGATGGGCGCAGAGTCCGATGAGGCCGTGCGCAACGCGCTGGCCTCAATAGGCAAGGTCATCACCGCGTCCGCCGCCACCGTCGCGGTGACATTCATAGGCATGATCTTCACGAAACTAACGGTTTTCTCGACCGTCGGTGTCGCCCTGGCAGCGGCCATCATCGTCGGCTGCGCGGGCGCACTCACATTTCTTCCGGCGTTGCTGACGCTGGCGGGCCGCCGGGGTTGGGCCAGGCCGCGGCGGGACCTGACGGGCAGGTTCTGGAGGCGGTCGGGCATCCGGATCGTGCGCCGCCCCGTGATCAACCTCGTGGCCTCTTTGGTGATCCTAGTCATCCTTGCCTCCACCTCCGCCCTGGCGACCTACAACTACGACGATCGCAAGGCACTGCCCGCCACGACTGCCAGCATCCAGGGATACGACGCGATAAGCCGACACTTTCCATTGAATGCCAGCCTGCCGCAGTACATCCTGATCAGTTCTCCTCGGGATCTGCGCACACCCAAAGCGCTGGCCGACATGGAGCAGTTGGCCTACCGAGTGAGCCAGATACCCGACATTGACATCGTCCGAGGTATCACCCGGCCCACTGGCGAGTCCCTGGAGCAAGCACGACTGTCATTTCAGGCCGGTGAGGTCGGCAAGCCTCTCAACCAAGCTGCGGACGCGATCAACACCAACACGGGCAACCTCAACCTGCTGGCCTCCGGCTCGGATCAGATCGCCGACGTACTCGGCGCAATTCGCGGCCAACTTGGGCAGACGCTGGCCACCGTCAGCTACCTGGTGCGGTCGTTGGCGTTCATGCAGAACCAGTACGGCACCGGCAAGGCGCTGCCGGGATTCGAACTGGGCAGCGATCCGCTCAACACCATTCACGGACTCGGCGGCAACATGGGGGTGAACACCGGCGACGCCGTAGCAGCGTACGACAAATCGATTGCTCCCGTTCTCAATGCCCTCAATGGAAACCCGGTCTGCGACGCGGATCCGAAATGTGTGGCTACCCGCGCTCGCCTTCAGTTGCTCGGCGACGCTCGCAAGGACGGCACCCTCAACGAGATCGCCAACCTCTGCACCCTGCTGGAGGAGATCCCGAGCGATCCCACCGCACTGCCGGCTGAGCAGCCGATGCCGGTGATCCCGGGCAAAGAGAAACCCGGTCCGCTCACTACCATTCCCGGCGGCCAGGCGACCATCCCCGGCAGCCAGGCGACCAGCTCCGGCGGCATGGGCCCTGCGTTGGATTCGATCAGTCAGAGCCTGCAGGCCGCCGGGATCACCAATCCGGCCGACCTGGAGTCCCAACTGACTCAACTCCAGCAGGGTATCGATTTGCTGTCCGTTGCCAGTCGCCAGGTGGCCGACGGCGTCGCACTACTGGTCGACCAGACCAAGAAACTCGGGCTCGGCCTCGATCAGGCATCCTCGTTTCTGCTGGCGATGAAACGCGACGCCACCACCCAGTCGATGGCCGGCTTCTACATACCTGGGCAGATCCTCAATGGAGAGGAGTTCCGGAAAGCCGCCGCGATCTTCATCTCCCCGGACGGCCGAACCGCCCGTTACATGGTTCAGAGCAAGCTCAACCCGTTCGCCACCCCGGCGATGGATCAGGTCAACGAGGTCCTCGCGGCCGCACGCGGAGCCCAGCCGAACACCACCCTCGCCGACGCCTCAATCAGCATGACCGGCCTGACGGTGACACTTCGCGACACCCGCGACTACTACTACCAGGACTTGCGAACAATCGTGGTCACGACAATTCTCGTGGTCCTCGCCGTTCTGATTGTCCTGTTGCGGGCGCTGGTTGCACCGCTGTATCTCATTGTCTCCGTGATTGTTTCATACCTATCGGCGCTGGGTATGGGTGTCGTACTGTTCCAGTTTATCCTTGGTCAGGAATTGCACTGGAGCGTGCCGGGCCTGACGTTCATCATCTTGGTGGCGGTGGGCGCGGACTATAACCTGCTGTTGATCTCACGAATTCGCGACGAATCCCCGCACGGCATCCGTTCCGGCGTGATCCGGACCGTCGGCCAGACCGGTGGTGTGATCACGGCGGCCGGGTTGATCTTCGCGGCATCGATGATCGGTCTGCAGTTCTCCAGCATCACCACCCTGGTACAGATCGGCTTCATCATCGCGACCGGCATCCTCCTGGACACCTTCCTGGTTCGGACAGTTACCGTTCCCGCGACCGCGGTACTGGTCGGCAAGGCGAACTGGTGGCCGTCGAAATGGCAGCCGCCGGTGAGGGCCAAGCCGGCGAGACCCGCTAATGAAGAACCCGTCGCCGGCGCAACAGGATAGGGACGGCGCACACCACAGCTGCGAAACCAGATCTACCGGCAGCGGTAATGTTTCCCATCATGTGGACGACGATGCTGATCCTCGCCGTCGCGTTGAACCTTGAGCCGAACAGGCTGGGAATCATCGGGCTTCTCCTCCTGCGCCCACATCCCATCAGGCAATTACTGGTATTCCTGTCCACCAGCTTCCTGACCAACTCCATCGCCGGACTCGTCGTCCTTTACCTCGCTTATCGCGGCTCCTTCCTCAAGGGCGAGTCCAGCAGTGCGATCATGCAGATCTCGGTGGGTGTAGTGGCACTCATCGTTGCAGTGGTGCTGTTCACCAATATCCCGTTGCCGGGAAGCAAACGCGGCCAACAACCCGCTGATGCCGGCCCAGGCCAAGCCGATGCCATCCCGTCAAGCGGCATGGGACTCGTCGACAATTTCACCAAGCGGCTCGGCGGACTGACGCAGGGAAACTCAATGCGGTTACCCGCCGCCCTCGGTGTCGGGATCGCGCTGCCCTCGGTCGACTACGTTGCGATGCTGCTGTTGATCGCCGCGTCTGGAGAATCGCCCAAAGTCCAAGTAGCAGCACTCTTCACATTCTTGATCGTAGCCAACACCATTCTGCTGATCCCCATGATCGGTTACGTCATCGCCAAGGAACGGACGGTCCTGGTGCTTGAGGGGTTGCGATCCTGGGTCCTGGCACGCAGCCGCCGCGACTACGCCGCGCTTCTGACTCTTGCCGGCATCCTGATGGTCACGGTCGGGTTCAGCCGCCTGTGACCCGACAGCGCCGGAGCTCGATCGCTACCCGCGATCTTTCGTACCGGGCAGGCGGCAATACTTCTCCAGGTTCAGACTCTTCAGATAGTTCTTGTCCACATTGAGCGCAGAGTCTGCGGGAGCATCCGTCTGCGACGTCAGCGGCTCGCCTCCGTTGAAGAAGTAGTAGTCCGGGGCGTCCTCGAAAGTGCACAAATCCTGCAATTTCTCGTAATGATCCCTACGCAGGTAGAACAGCGAGTTGTCGATGAAGACCGGTATGTAGTTGTTGATGAAGTATTCGTCGTCGGTGATCCCGGACTCCTGGGTGAACGACGAGTGCAGCTGAATCAGATCGGGACTCTTCGATCTCAGGTACTCCGGAAATCCGGCCCACCCGGTTCTCGGCAGCTCACTGTTGGTCAGCAGTCCGAAATCGAGGATTTCCAGGTTCTCGCAACATAATCCCGGCTGGCCGACATCGGTGAGCAGCACCGAAATCCGCGGCATCCCCAGGAGCACCCGAACGCGGTCCATCGCTTCACCGTTGGCCCGGAAAGCCGAGAACGACAACACCCTCACCTGCGTGCTGTCATTCACCGTTTGGGCGACCCGCATGGTCATGCCGATCGAGTCGTAGGCGATGAGGCCGACGCACGGGACGAGGAACAAACCGGCTATCGCCAGCCTGGAGCGCGTAGGCAGCGAGCGAGAGACCTGGTCCGGAAGCGATACGGAATGGACGGCCGCGACGACAAGCACGATCATCGCTGACATCCCCATCCGGCCGGGAAGGGTGAAGATGTTCGCACCGAAGACAGCCGTGAATCCGAAGAAGGCGATCGCGTAGCTCAGTCCGAAACTGACCAGCAGTGGGACCTTGCGGGCCATGACGAGGCGCTTGAGCCTGTTGATCTTGTACCCGAACCGCTGCCCGGAGACTCGCAGCAGAATCAGGAAGATGACTACCGCAGGCAACGCGGTGACCACCGGCTCAAACAGCAACCCGTCGATCTGCTGGCCCCACCAGGCCGGCGACGGGAAGGGCGGCGAGTACGGCGGCATCTGTTTGGCGAGCATCGTGTTCGTCAGAAGGACGGTTCCGAACACCAGGTAGCGCGCCACGGTGAGAAGGCCCACCGACACGACAGAAGCGACGATGATAGCGACCAGTGGTCGGCGGTTCCGCGGAGATGAGAACACCCATATCGCCAGAGCTCCGGCTGCCACGTAGCCCATTGCTTCCAGTCGGACCCACGGGACCAGCGCCGCCAGTACCGCTACCGCTTTCCATCGGCGGCCATCGTCGTCGCGTAGCAGCACCATGATGCCAAGCACGAGCAGACACAGCAGGGACATCTCCATCCCATTACCGGTCTCCGAGCGGATCGGGCCCAGGAGAAACACCAGCAGGGTGATCCACCACGCGGCCTTCGGCGCGGCGGGCCAGATCAGTCGATAGAACAGCACCGCCGCAGCGGCTGAGCACAGCGCGGCGGCAAGTTGCGACGCGAAGTGAAACCAAAAGAAATCCGTCACCCCGACCGCATAGATCCCCGCCATCAGCAGGAACCACAGCGGACTGGTCGCGCCTTCGACTTGTTCCGACACCGGCGTCAGCCCGATATGTCCGGTCTCGGCGAAGGTTCGGGCGAACGAGAGAATGATGTAGCCGTCATCCCACGCCTCAAGTCCAACTGCCAGCGCGATGGCGACGTGGGCCGCGAGCACCGTGGCGAATATGCCCCTGACGGAGGGCACTGCACTTCTCTTGGCCGCAGCGTCAGGAACAGGTCCGATCACGCGGCGAGATTATGCCAGAGGACCGCTACTCCATGACGCCGCTGAGCCCAGAACTCCGATAGCGGACAAGACCCTGCGCGGGTTCGGATTCCACCTGGCTTAGGAGCACCGTTGACCGAGTGGCAGCCCGTGAGCAGGCAAAACTGAGAGTTAGGGCCCACGAGGCCCGGCGCGGTATTATTTGCGGGAAATGTCAGAGACCAACTCGACGCTGCCCGATCGCAGAGTCGGCGGTTTGCCGCTAGTGCACGGCGGTATTGGGCCGAGCCTAGGCCGGGGTGCGATCGTCATGGCCGCCGGTGCGGCGGTTGTCGCGGCGGCACTCGCCCCGACGCCCCCGGAACAGGCGCGCGAGATCGCGTTGCGGTCCACCGCCAACGCACTGATCATGGCAGGTACCGACATGCACGTCGTCGACCAAGCATGGGTTGATATGGCGATCGATGGCTACATCCGGCCAGCGCTCGGCGGGGACTACACCGGGATTTCGGTAGTCACGCCGGCTCAGTTCTGGCCGTTCGGCGGCCCCGACGACATGTTCTTCGATCTTTCTGTCCTCGCCGGAACCGGGGTGATCGACGCGGCGATCGACGCGGCGACGGACCGGACCGTCGTCTTCGGCTACTCCCAGAGCTCCGTTATTGCGACCGCGGCAAAGCGGCGTCTCGCCGAGCGTGCCGCAGACGCCTCCGGCGCCGGGATCGTGCCGCCGGTGTCGTTCGTCATGCTCGCCAACCTCAACCGACCGAACGGCGGCCTCAACGCCCGGTTCCCCGGCGCGTTCATCGAGGAACTGGGCTGGACATTTTCCGCGGCCGCCCCTACGGACACCGGCTTCACCACGATCGACGTGGCACGGCAGTACGACCTGTTCGCAGACTTTCCTCGTTATCCCCTGAACGCGATCGCCACCGCAAACGCCGTCGTAGCTCTGCTCTATGGCGCGCACGACTACTCGCACGTCACGCTGAATCCAGCCGACCCGCGCTACGACCCCAACACCGTCGTTCAGCAATTCGGCGACACCAGCTATTACCTCATCCCCACCACGATGCTGCCACTGCTGCGACCGCTGCGTGATTTAGGTGGCGACCCAGTGCTGCTCGACGCCCTCGAACCGGCGATGCGGGTGCTCGTCGAATTCGGGTATGACCGCAGCACCCCTTTCGGGGAGCCGACCGGAGCTCAACTCATCCCGCGTGAGGATTTCGAGCAGTTGGACCGCGACCTTGCCGCCGCCATCGAGCAGGGCCGCGCCATCCTGGATGCGGCGAAGGATCCGAGCGGTGCCCAGGCCGCGCCCATCATTCCCGCGCCCACTGCAGTGCGCCGACCGCCTCGCGCCACCCCGGACTCACCGCGGGGCCAGTCGGCACTGGCCGCGCGAGCGACGCGGGCTCAGGCAGTCTCGCCCGGGATCGCCCCGGCCTCGGCATCCCCAGCAACGGCATCCCCGGCCTCGGTATCCCCAGCGCCGGTATCCCCAGCACCGAAAGTAGCAGTCTCGCAACAACGTTCGGTCGCCCCGGGAGCGCTACCCGCTAGTCGACCACCGCGCTGAGGCCGAACTCAGCCAGCGTCTGCTCGACCACGCCGCGAAGGCGCGCCTTGGAGTTCTCCGCATCGAGTTGGTAGGCCTCCACCGAGATCGAGATCTTGCCGTTGATCCGGCCGGAGACAACCACCAACTGGCCATGCGAACGCTGCAGTTCGCCCAACGTGACGCTGCTGTCCAATGCCCGAATGAATACGAAGTCGGCCGGGCTGCCGTCGGGACGCGCAAGATCCTCCGGCAGGTCGCCCAGATTCGAGCAGGAAATCGGGAGATCCTCGGAATAGGCGAACAGCAGATCGGCTACACCCTTGACGGCGCCGCGCGGCAGCCACGGCATCAGCGGCATGATCTCCATGGCCGGGTCGGGTTCAGACTTCGCC
>CAIWCQ010000392.1 GCA_903911165.1 uncultured Actinomycetes bacterium
AACCGCCTGCTGCATTCAGGCGAAGGCATGGTGCTGGTGGGCTGGGCCGACGTCGGGCATCTCGACGCGGCTCACCAAGGCGCACCCTAGCCGCGCCGTCCCGTTCGGTCTATTGGCGCCTGATCTCGATCCAGGCGTTCTTGCCTGGGAGGATGGGGGTGCCGGAGGTGATTTCGCGTTCCCAGGGTTTGCCGTCGGCGTCCTGGCCGGCGCCGACGATCTTCTGGCCGGTGGTCAGCAGCGCGGTCACGCCCGAGGAGTTGGAGGTCTTGGACACCAGGGTGCTGACGAAGGTGGTGCCGACGAATTTCGTTCCGCTCTTCGCATCGACGACGTACAGGTAGGAACTGGCCGAGCAGTCGGTGCCGCCGTTGATGTTGCTGACGAAAGCCAGCCCGCCGTAGGCGATGGTCGGGCGCGTGTTGATCTTCTCGCCCGCTGGCAGGTCCACGTACCAGCCGCGCTTGGCGGTCCAGTCCACCGCGTTGTCGCTCATCGTGTCGGTGCCGCGGTCGTAGGTCTGCTTGACCAGAGAATTGCGCGCGTTGACCAGCGTGGCGCCGTCGGCGATGGCGTAGATCGACTGCACATTGGTGTTGGGGAAGTCGCTGATGTCCAGCAGCCGCCCGGTGCCCACGAAGATCACGCGCTGGCCTTCGTGATACAGCAGTTCCGGGGCCGCGGTCACCGGTTGCGGCTGGTTGTCGGGGCCGATCAGCGTGGCCACCTTCACCGGATCGCCCTTGCCCTTGAGGTCGAAGCGCCAGACGTTGCCCTGCAGGTCGCCGCCGTACACGTACTGCACCGTGCCGGTGGATTCGCCGAAGGCCACCACATGGGTCAGCCCGGTATCGGCGCCGGCCACACCGCCATCGACGGTGAACTCCTTGATCACATTCGCCGGGTTGACCCCGCTGCCGTCGGCCTTGTGCATCCACAGGCGACCCTTGCCGTCGGGCGTGTTGTAGCCCGAAGTCAGCAGCACCACATAGCCGTCGAGGTCGGTCTTGACGATCACCGGGCGGCCCAGCGTCTGGCCCACCTTGCCGGCATCGGCGGCACCGGGGAACTCCCACTTCAGCTTGCCGGCCAGGCCGGCTTCGTTCAGCCCGCGCGGGTTGCTCACGTCCAGAGCAAAGTAGCTTCGTCCGGCCACGCCCATGCCCGAGACGAGCAGTTTGCCTGCGGCGCTGAACTTGCCCAGCACCGGCGAGCCGTCGTACTTGGTGCGAAAGGCGTAGCCGCGCTCGACCGTCTCGCCGATGGTGGCCAGCACCTTGCTGGGCACGAAGGCCCACAGTTCGTTGCCGGGGTTGCCGGCGCTGGTGTCGAACGCGTGCAGCATGCCTTCACCCGAGGCCACGTAGACCACGCCCTCGTCGCGCGCGACCACCGGCTCGGAGTTGATGACCGCGCCCATCAGGCTGGTGCGCGGGCGGAAGTCGGTGCCTTCGCCGCTGCGGTCGCCGCGCAGGTAGGCGATGACAGCGGCATCGTTGCCGTACACCCCGCCCGGGTTCACCGTGGCGGCCACGTTGGCCTCGGTGAAGGCCATGCCCGAGGCGCCGTTGGAGGTGGCGATGACGCGGGTGGCCCAGTCGCGCGCGAGCAGCTTGCTGGCGGCCGACCAGGTGGGCGCCACCGTCACCGAGCCGGTGGCCGACGCCCCGACGATGGTCGACGACCTGTGGCATGCCACCATCAACGGCCGCGGCCTGATGTTCCTGGCCAACGACGCCAATGCGATGTCGCTGGCGATCAAGTCGTCGTTCGACGACATCCTCAATCAAGAGGGTTCACAAGCCAGCGTCGCCGTCAGCTCGGTCAACCTTGACCGCGGCGACTCGCAGGCCTATATGGGCTCCTACAACCCGGCCGGCTGGTCCGGCGACCTGTCGGCCAACCC